>JAPLKL010000045.1 GCA_026388095.1 Elusimicrobiota bacterium
CGCACGAAGAGAGAGTATTGGGCCGAAGTCTCAGTGATCTGGATGGCGACCTGAAATGCTAATTATATTTATGAAATAACGATAAATTTAGAAATACCTCCAGCGCTGGAGGTGGAGGGGCTAGAAGTGATGGGAAAATATTACAAATTGGGCACAGCAAGTCGCCGCCTTTCGTCATAGCACAACAACTGCGTGCCGCTAAGTGACTGGCATTGAGGTTAGCCGCTCAGGGCTCCCGCAGGGAGCGCCCGTCCAGGGGCGGAAGCACGCTTTCCGGAGCGACGCCCAGAGTCTCGAGTATGGTGGGCGTCACGTCCTTGCGGTCGCCCGCGCGCAGGCGGCCCGGCCGATCGACGGCCAGGAAGGTGTACGGAGCCTTGCGGTGGCTATTGAGCCCCGGATCGAAGCCGTGGTCGGACACCACGAAGACGGCTGTCCGGTCGTCGAGCCCCAGCTCCTTGAGCTTCGCCATCAGCCGGCCCAGCCAGCGGTCCTCGGCCCGGATGGCGTCCTTGTATTCCGGGGAACCATCCTTGAAAACGTGCCCCTGCTCGTCCGGCTCCTCGAAATGGATGAAGGCGAAGAAGCGGGAGCCGCGGCAGCGCTTGAGAGCAGAGAGCGCGGCCTTGCCGACCCGGTCCGCCGCCTCCAGATTGATCTTGTGTATGTCCAGCGATTTGGCGGCGTTGAAGTAGGGCTCGCCCGCCCGGCTTTCCCAGCGGCGGGGAGAACCGTCGTAAGTCCTGGTCTTGGCGAGGATCTCGTCCTTGTTCCACCAATGGGTCTTGGCGAAGTCCGGCGGCATGCGGGTGACGCAGTTGACGCAGACCTCATGCGGGCCGCGGGCAGCCACGTTGTTGCCCTTGCCCGCCAGGAAAACCGTCTTGATGCCCGGGATGCGGGCTTTGAGGAGCTCGAAGATGGTGTAGCCCGGGGGGATGGGCCGGTATATGACGTTGTCCTTTATGCCCATGAGCTCGGCGTTGCGGCCGGTCAGGATCTCGGCCCAGCCCGGCTTGGTCTCGGTGGCCCCGGTGGTCACCAAAGTGTCCGTCATCCCGCCCGCCGCGACCAGCCGGCCTAGGTTGGGGAGTTCCCCGGCCGCGAGCATTTCCAGGACCTCCGAGCGCTGCGCGCCATCCCAGCCGATGAGCACGGCGTTCTCGACCGTGCGGGTCGAGCCCAGGGCCGCCGGCGCGCCGGCGCAGAGAACGATGATGCAGAGCGGCAGCAGTCTGCGGATCATTGGCACAAATTCCCCCTTCATGATTGGCTATCCAGCCATTCTGTTCCTGTTATCAGATACCAAGCGTTCTTATAGGCTATCTTTTCCGCCGTCGAAATGGAAAGAGAGGCTAAAATGCGCTTTTGATTATTTATGATCTTGCCGTAGTCGGTCCAGGAATTGCGACTCAAGTCGCTCCCTACGACGAATCGTGTCGGGTGTTTCTCGAGGATGACCCGCCACTCCTCCAACAACGTCCCTTTCCGGTCTTGAAGAACATTGGTGAAGACCCCATTCACTGGGTAGATTTGGCCGGGAAGCGCGACAGCGAGATCAAAATAGAGATTGCGGTATCTGCTCAATAGACGATCCGCGTATGCCGGTGAGAAAATAGTTTCTTTCTTGGGATATTTCTTGTTGCCAAGATGGCACCATATGACGCTGGCCCTCGGATAACGGCCGAGGACTTCCTCCAACGAGCCCAGGAGTTCGTCATCCGGTTCGAGATGTATCTGAAAAGCGATCTGCGCGTCGGAACTCAACCTGAAAAGCTCTTGTACCCTGGGGGAATTCAAGGGCATGAAGCCCTCTCGATCTGTACGATGGTGCTTAGCCTGAGCGGCCGACATATATTTCTTAAGCTCATATTCCCCCATCTGCCAGTAGCGACCGCTTCCGACTTCTTTTTCAACGACCTCCATGAAAGGGCTTTTTTGGTCGTACCAATACCGGGTCGAGCCGTCCGCCGTGGTCGGCACAAAATAGTCCGGATCCCTGCGGGAGAGCTCCAAAGATTCCTCGCTTCCCCGAGCCGGGTCCGTGAATTTCGGGGCGAATGCGACCAGCGCGATCCCCAATTCATCCATGGCTTTCTTCATCTCGGGGATGTCGAACCCTTCCGTGTAAGTGGCTTGTCTATCGATTATGGGCAGCTTCCCGCTTTTCTTGATCCCGATTATTCTTTTCTTCCATCTGGCGATTTGGACCGGGTCGTGCCTTCGTATGCCCGGAAGCGGGGCCTCCTGGACCCCGGTCAAGCCGGCGGCCGCGGCGGCGCCGGCGCAGAGCATGATGAGGCAGAATTTCACCAATAGCCTCGCTCCCTGGCTTTGTCCACGAGCTTCTGGGGCATCGCTTGCGCGGCTGGCTCCGGGCCGGCAGAGCGCCGGGCCGCGTCCCGCCAGGCCAGCAGTTTGTCCAGCAAGTCCTTGGCCACGGCCGGCTGCGCCTCGGCCAGGTCGTGCAGCTCCTGCGGGTCATGCTCGACATCGTAGAGCTCGATGGCCTGCCGGGCGGGACCCAGCACGGCCGGGGGCTTGCCGGGAGCGACGGGGGTGGATTCTTCCCAGATGAGCTTCCAATGCGCGTCCCGGATCATGTCGTTCTCGCTGCGGTATCGGTAGTAGGAGGGGTGGGGGCCGTAGCTGGCCCCGGCGTAGACGTAGCGGTTGGGCCCGGCGCCGGAGAGCAGGGCGGGCAGCAGGGGTGAGCCCTGTCTTTGCGGCGGCATCTCCACCCCCAGCTCCTGCAGGACCGTGGGCATGACGTCGATGAGCTGCGCCAGGCCCGAGACCCGCCGGCGCGGTCCCTTTGGGAAGCGCATCAGCAAGGGCACGCGCGTCACGTCGTCGTAGAGGGTGCCGCGGATGTTCCCGGCCCGGCCGAAGCGGCCGTGCTTCTCGAACATCTCCCCGTGGTCCGCGAAGACCACCACGATGGTCTTCTCCAGCAGCTTGGCGTCCAGGGACTCCAGGAACTCGCCCACCAGCGCGTCGACCTCCGCCAGCTTCTCGTCATAGATGTCGCTGAGGGCTTCGATGTCGCGGCGGGTCATGGGGACTTCCGGCCCGAAGGCGCAATGGGTGCGGAAGCCGCTGCAAGCGCCGACGGTCTTGAAGACCGGGCCGAGCGCATGGCCGGGCGCGGGGCTCGCGTAGCCGCGGATGCAGGAGTCCGGGTCGACCAGGGGGCTCGTGCTCTTCGGGTCCGAGAAGAGTCCGCGGTAGGCCGGGGTCGGATAGAAAGGGCAGTGCGCGTCGTAGCCGTGCAGGAAGAGCATGAACTTTTGGGAGGAGTTCTTCGCGAGCCAAGCCTTGGCCTGCGGGAGGGTCGTGTTGAATCCGGCGAATTCGCCGTTGTCGATGGTGTCCTGGAAGCCGCGCAGGTGGCTCGAGCCCGTGAAGTAATCGAGCCCGCCGGTGAAGGCGGCGGTCCTGTAGCCGTGGTCGCGCAGCACCTCAGGCAGGGTCTTGAGGTCCGGGCTCAGTGAGTTGTGCAGGTCGCGGCGCAGGATCTGATGGGAATAGGGCTGCAAGGAGGTGAAGAGCGAGACGCCCACGGGCAAGGTCCAGGAGGCCGGAGTGAAGGCGTTCTCGAAGACCAAGGCCTTCTCGGCCCAACGGTCCAGATGGGGGGTGGTCTTGCGCCGGTAGCCGTAGAGGCTCATCCGGCTGGCGCCGACGTTGCTCAAGGAGATGAGGATGAGGTTGCAGTCCGGGCAGCCTGGGGCCGGCGCCCGCGCCGAAGCCGGGAGCGCGGCCGCCAAGTGCGCAATGGCCAGGCCCGCCAGCCCGAGGGCGCGGAGCGCGGAATTTAGGTAATATAGGGGCCTTGCCACGATCTTATTATCGTAGTTTGAGGTTGTTGGGCACAAGCCTCCTGCTCCTGACCGTCCTGTCATCATCCGCATGGTCCGCCGAGCCCGCGGCCTCGACGGTGACCGTGCGGGGCATCGTGCTCGTGGTCGTGGACACTCTGCGCGCCGACCGCGTGGGCGCCGCCTCCGGCGGCAGCGGCCGCGGCACGCCGGAGCTGGACCGCTTCGCCGGCGGGGCCGCGGTGTTCACCGCCGCCCGCAGCCCCTCTTCCTGGTCGCTGCCGGCCGCCCTGACGCTGATGACCTCCATGCTGCCCTCCCGCCACGGCGTGCTCAACCGCTATCGGGACTTCCTGGCCGAGCCGCCGGTTCCTGCCCGCCTCAAGGACGAGCGGCCCGATGCGCGCACTCTGGCCGAGGTCCTGCGCGCCGCGGGCTGGCGCACCGCGGCCTTCACGGGCGGTGCGGGCTGGGCCGGCGAGAGCGGGCTGGGGGCCGGCTTCGAGGTGTTCGACGACTCGCCGACATTTTCGGGCTTCGAGCGCACGGTGCCCGCGGCCCTGCGCTGGCTGGACGCCGTAAAGCCCGGGGAGCGGTTCTTCCTGCTGGTCCATGGCTATGATGTGCACCCCTACTATCCGGGCCGGCTGCCCGCGGCCCTCCTGGCGCGTCACAAGACCCTGCGCGCCGCCCACATCGAGGGCAAGCCCGTCGAGGCGTCCGCCGAGGAGAAGCGGGCGCTGACTCAGTCCTACGACCAGGCCGTCGCGGCCATGGACCGGCGGCTGGCTCCCCTGCTGGGCCGGCTGTCGCGGCGGGAAGCGTCGGACACGGCCGTCGTGTTCACGGGAGACCACGGCGAGGAGCTTTTCGACCATGGCGGCGTGGACCATGGGATGACCCTGTTCGAGGAGGTCCTGAGGGTCCCGCTTCTGGTCCGCGCGCCGGGCCTGCGGCCCCGCCGCGTCGCGGCCGCGGTCGGCCTGATAGACCTCATGCCCACGCTCCTGGACCTCGCCGGAGTCTCCGGGGACGCGGCCTTGGGCTCGCAGATGGAAGGCGTGAGCCTGCGGCCGTTCTTGGAGGGCAGCCCTCTGGAGCTGGACACTTTCGCGGAGACCGACTATCTGCTCAGCACCGCTTTGAGAGCCGTGGCGACGCACGACGGCTGGAAGGGGATATGGGACCGCTCCGCCCGCCGTACGGCCCTGTACCGGCTGGCCGAGGACCCCGGCGAACGCCGCGACCTCTCGCAGCAGCTGACTGCCGAAGCGGCGGGCCTGGAGCAAAGGCTCTGGAACCTGAGCGCCTCATCCGGCCCGGTCAAGGAGAATCCCTCAGCCGCCTGGCGGCGGACCCTCGACTCCATGCGGGCCCAGGGCGCCCTGCCGCTCATCGACCTCTCTTCCACCTTCGATGCCTTCGACCTCAACCCGGCGCCTCTGGCCGAGCGCCTGCAGGAGCTCGGCGTGGCCTTGATAGGCGTGACCTGCGAGGAGCCCGATCTGGATTCGGCGCTGGGGCCCTGCGCGAGCCGGGCCGCGGCCGAACGGTCCGCCGTGTTCATCCCCCTGCCCACCGGCGACCTGCCGCATTACCGGCTGTCCCGGCGCGCTGCGGATCCCGACCTTCTCTGGCAAGAGCTCAGGGCCGCGGCCAGCCGGGGAGCGCCGGCCCTGGGGCCGATGCATTTCCGGATCGAGCCCCGGGGCAGCCGCGACAGTGAGCCGGCCCCGTCTTCGCCGCCGGACGCGGACCTCGTCGAAAGGGTCTTCACCTTCTGCGCGCAGAGCAAAGTGGTCCAGCAGATCGTCGGCGAAGCGGATGACCGGTTCCTGCCCGCGCTGGAGAAGCTGCTCGCGGAGCATCCCGAGGCCCGGGTCATATGGGCGCGCGCCAGCGGGTCTCCCGTCGGAGCGGAGGCGGCGGCCCGGAGCGCCGTGTTGGCGCGGGGTCTGCTGGAGCGCCACCCCAACCTCTATCTGGATCTGTCTCTGCGGGCCGTCGGCCGCGGAGCGCCGGAAGACCTACGGGATCCCTACCTGGCGGCCGATGGACGGCTCTATCCCGGCTGGAAGCGGCTCATCGAGCAGCAGCCATGGCGGTTCCTGTCGGCATTGGGCATCTATCCCCGCACCATGGCGCAGCTGCCCGGGGCCGTGGCCCGGCAGCGCGACATCCTGGGCCAGCTGGCCCCCGAGGCGCGCGCGATCGTGGCCTACAAAGCGGCTTGGAGACTCCTCTTCGATGAAGACCTTTGACTCCCTACTCCGCTGGGCCGGCGCGCTGGTCCTGACCCTGTCTTGCTCGGCCGCCGCCCCGCCGGATTGGGCCGCCCGAAAGCAGGTCTGGCGGCAGAGCCTCTCGGAGGTGCGCGCCGCGGGCCGGCTGCCCATCATAGACCTGGAGTCCTCCTATTTCGAGGCCTACATGAACCCGGAGGCCATCCTCTCCTATCTCAGGGGCCGCGGCTTCGCCGTGGTCGCCTGGTCTGTGGAGGATGAGCCGAGCCGCATCAACGGCCGCGGCTACGGCTGGTGGGTGGAGCATTGGCAGGGCGTGCTGCGGGACCTGGAGGGGCGTTTCCCCGGCTTCGTGCTGCCGGTCCCATCCCCCACGGGAGTCATCTCGAACCCCCCGCTCAAGATAGGCTCCCAGCGGGTCCTGGACGACATGCTGGCCATAGCGGAGGCCGGGAGCTACCCTATGCTCGGCGAGTTCTTCTTCCGGCGCTATCCCTCCCCCAGGAACATGTTGACCGGAGGCGACTGGGACTCGGACCTGGCCGAGCCCATCGACGGCCCCATCGGACGGCGTCTCTTCGCCTTCTCGCAGCGCACCGCCATACCGTTCCAGATCCATTACGAGACCGAGGACGCCCTCATCCCGCCCTTGGAAGCCATGCTCCGGCGCTATCCGCGCGCGCGGGTCATCTGGTGCCACGGGGGGCGGGTGCGCCGCCCGGAAAAGGCGCCGCATTTCACGGCGCATTGGAGCGAGACCTTGCGGCGTCTCCTTGAGGAGCATCCGAACCTCTATTTCGATGTCTCATCCATCGACCCGGATCAGGCCTACCCGGCCGGGGGGCCGTCCTCCTCCCTGTGGTGGGACATGCCGGGCCGGCGGATGAAGAGGGAAGGCGTCAAGCTCGTCAGCGACCATCCCTGGCGGTTCCTGGCGGCCCTGGACCAGGGTGTCGACCGGGCCGGGGAGACCCCAAAACTGGCGGACCGGCTGATGAGCTTCCTGGAGAGTCTGCCGCCGCGGACCCGCGAGGTCGTCGCCTACCGGGCGGCGTGGAAGCTCCTGTTCGGAGAAGACCTTTCAGCCTCGGCTCCGTGAGGGCCGCCCTGGCAAGCCCGGGACTGTTTATAGTCTAATCATGAACATGAGCTCCTGCCGCGTCGCTATCGAGGGCGTGTCCTTGGACCTGGGCGCGTCGCGCATCCTGCGGGAGGTGGACTTGGTCCTGGAAAAGGGCAAGTTGACCGCCCTGCTGGGACCTTCGGGCGCGGGCAAGACGACCTTGCTCAAGGTCCTGGCCGGCTTGGAACGGCCTTGCTCCGGGCGTGTGCGCGCCGGGGACCTGGCCTGGAGCGACGCGGCCACCGGGCTCTTCGTGGAGGCGGCGGCGCGCGGCGTGGGCCTGGTGTTCCAGTCTTATGCGCTCTGGCCGCATCTCAGCGCGTTCGAGAATGCGGCCTTCCCGCTGCGGGTGCGCCGGGTCCCGCAGGCGCAGATCGAAGCGCGCGTGGCGGCGGCCTTCGACCTGGTGCGCCTGCCGCGAGCGGCGCAAGGCCGCGAGCCGGCCGGGCTCTCGGGCGGCGAACAGCAGCGCGTGGCCCTGGCCCGGGCGCTGGTCTATGAGCCCGCATTGCTGCTCCTGGACGAGCCGCTGGCCAACCTCGATGCTCCCAACCGGGAGGACCTGCGCGCGGACATGCGCCGTCTGCAGAGGCGCACCGGCGTGACCGCGCTTTACGTGACCCACGACCAAGGCGAGGCCCTGGCCATGGCCGATCAGCTTGCGGTCATGGACGGGGGCCGGATCGTGGAGACGGGAGAGCCCCGGGCGCTCTACGAGAGGGCCGACAGCGCGCTCGTCGCGCGCTTCTTGGGCGCGCGCAACGAACTGCGCGGCGTGCGCCGGGGCGGCGCGGTGGTCTTGGAGGGCGGGGTGACGCTGGAGGAGCCGGCGCCCGAGGGCGCGCGCGACGGCGAGGCGGTGGTGGCGCTGCTGAGGCCCGACGAGCTGGAGCTCGCCGTCCCCGGCTCCGGCCGCCAGGGCTGGGAGGGGGAGGTCGCCTCCGTGGAGTTCGCCGGCGACCGGGTCCGGGTCGGCCTGGAGGGCGGAGTGCGCCTGGCCATCGACGTCCCGGCCTCCTGCGCGCCGGTCCCGGGGCAGCGCGTCGTGGCCGTGGCGCGGCCCGGCCGCGCCAGGATCTATCCGGCATGAGGGGCGCGATGCTGCGCGCGCTGTTCCTGGCGGTCGTGGCCGCCGCATCCGTCCGGGCCGAGGACGAAAGATTGGTGGTCTGGTATGCCGGCACCCATGCCTTGCATCCGGCCCTGGCCGCGGCTTTCATGGCCGCCCACCCCAAAATCCGCGTGGAGCTCATCCAGCTGGGCGGTCCGTCCCTCACCGCGAGGTTCACCGCCGATGAGGAGCGGGGCGTGCATGCCGCGGACGCCTTCTCCACGGGCCTGACCGAGAGCTATCCCGGCCTGCGCGCGCGGGGCTGGCTCGCCGACCTGCGCAGCCTGCCGCATTGGGGAGAACTGCCGGCCTGGGCCAAGGACCCCCGCGGGACCTACGCGTTCTTCCACGTCCTGCGCCACTGCCTGGCGGTCAACACCGAACTGGTTCCGCCGCAGCGCCGGCCGCGCTCCTACGCGGAGCTCTCCGAGCCGCGGTGGAAGGACCAGGTCGCCTTGGTCGACCCGGATACGGGAGGCACGGGCATCTACCTAGCCCGCTTCGCCGCGGCCCAGCCCGGATTGGGACTGGCTTGGCTGACGCGCCTGCGGGCCAACGGCGCCCGGCTGTTCTTCCAGAGCGGACAGCTCACCGAGGCCGTGGCCAGCGGACGGCGCGCCGTGGGCTTGGACCGCGACGTGGAGGTCGCCGAGGCGCGCCGCGCCGGCGCCCCGATCGAGTGCGTCTTCGCCTCGGACGGCCTGCCCCTGCAGTTCACCGCCGTGGCCGTCAACTCTCGGGCCCCGCATCCGCGGGCGGCGCGGCTGTTCGCGGACTGGCTGATCTCGGCCGAGGGCCGCAGGGTCGTGACCCAGGCCGGCTTCCTGGCTCCCCGGGGCAGGCGCCCGCAGGCCGTCTGGCCCAAGGCCTGGGTCCTGGACATCGAGTCCCTCAAAGACGCCGAGGTCAAGGCCTTCGCGGGCCGGGTCTCGCAGGCGCTCAAGGGGCCGTCGGGGGGACGATGAAGCGGGGCCAGGCCGCCGCCCTCGTCTGCACGGCCTTGCTGCTGCTCGTGACCGCCTATCCCGCGGCCTGGCTGGCGTTCCGGGCGCTGCGAGATTCCTCAGGGGCCTGGACGCTGGCGAACCTGCGCACCGTGTTCGACACGGCGCGCCTGCGCGAGGGCGCGGTCAACACTCTGCTCCTGGCCTTGGTCGGCGCCGCGTTCGCGGTGGTCTCGGGCGGCGGGCTTGCGGCCTTGGCGGCGCGCACCGACGCCGCCGGCCGCGCCTTGATCCGGCCGCTGGCTTTGGCGCCCTACCTGGTCCCGCCCATCGTGGCCTCGCTGGCCTGGATCGTGCTGGCCGACGGACAGGGGGGGCTGCTCAACGCGCTCCTGGCCTGGACCGGCTGCGGCCTGCGCGTGGAGATCTTCTCCTTCTGGGGCGTGGCGCTCGTGGGGGGCCTGGTCTGCTCGCCGGCCGCCTTCCTCATCCTGCACGAGGCTTTCGCGGGCCTGGACGGCGAACTGGAGGAGGTCGCCCGCGTCTGCGGGGCGTCCGGGCTCGTGGTTTGGAGGCGCGTGATCTTGCCCGCGGTCTGGCCCGCGCTGGCCGCGGCGGGCCTGCTCTGCGCCCTGCTGTGCGTCGCCCAGTTCGGGGTCCAGGCTCCTATCGGCATGCCCGCCAACGTCTGGACTTTGAGCACCTTGATCTATTCCACCAGCCTGGTCGGACCAGTGGACCTGGGGCTGGCCTCGGCCATGGCCCTGCTCCTGGCCGCCGCGGGCGCGGTGCTGCTGCTCCTGCAGCGCGCCGTGGTCCGGCGCGCCGCGCCCCGTCGCGCCAACGCCCGGCCGGCCCGCAGGCTGGCTTTGGGCCTCTGGCGCTGGCCCGTGGCCGGACTTTTGGCTCTCTACGCGGCCGTGGCCTTGCTCCTTCCCTATGGGGCGCTTCTGCTTCGTTCCTTGCGGCCGTTCAACATCCATGCCGGCATGAGCGCGCAGCAACTGCTCTCCGGCTGGGACGCCGGGGTGTGGGCGCAGCTGGCGCGCGACGAGGTGGTGCGTCGCGCCTTCGGGCACAGCTTCGTCCTGGCGACGGCTACGGCCGCGCTCTCCTGCCTGTTGGGCGCGGTCGGGGGCTGGGTCCTCTACCGGGGCCGGTCCCGGGGCCGGGACCTGCTCGAAGGGCTTTTCCTGACGACGCCGGCCCTTTCCGGGGTGGTGGTGGGCCTGGCCGTGCTCCTCGCCTTCGGCGGCGCGCCGTTCTGGCTCTACGGCACCTATCTCATTTTGCTCGTCGCTTATGTGGCGCGCGAGGCGGCGACCGGGCTCAAGGCCGCCGAATCGGCCCTCAGGACGACCCCCGCGGAGCTCGATGACGCGGCGCGGGTCTGCGGGGCCGGCGGGCTCCAACTGGCCCGGCGGATCTGGTGGCCGCTGCTGCGGCCGGCTTTGGCGGCCGGCGCGGCCCTGTCCTTCATCGCGGCCTTCCGAGAGGTGGGGGCCTCGTCCATGCTCTACAGCCACGGCCGAGAGGTGCTGGGCTCCTTGCTCATGGTGGTCTGGCAGGACGGGCGCTACCAGGACCTGGCCGCCCTGGCTTTGGCGGGCGGCCTGGCCGCAATGCTTGGTTCAGCCTTGGTCTACCGCGTGGTGCGCGGCCCCATAGCCTGCGCCGCGGCGCGGCGGACCTCGGCGTCCTGGTCCTGAGTCGCGGCTGTCAGCGCCTGGCGGACCATGGCCGAATCCTTCCCGATGCGTCCCAGGGCTTGCGCCGCCGCGGCGCGCACCACCGGATCGGCGTCCTTGAGGGCGCCGGTCAAGGGAACGGCGGCGGCGCGGGCCGGCTGGCCGATGCGGCCCAAAGCCCGGGCGCAGGCGAAACGCAGGTCCGCGCTGCGGTCGTCGAGCACGCCCTCGGCCAAGGCGGGCACGGCCGCGGCGGAGCGCGGCCCGATGAGCGCCAGGAAGCCGGCGGCCTGGACGCCGAGGTGGGGCGCAGGGTCCTTCAAGATCACGGCCAACTGGGAGACCGTCCCGTCCACGTCCAGACCGGAGGTCTGGAGGATCCAGGCTCCGTCGCGCAGGTCCACATGGTCGTACATCAGCACTTCCCAGGTCGCGGCCAGGAAGGACGCCGAGGCTGAGGACGCGGGCGCCGCGGCGCGGGCCGAGGCGCCCCAGAGCGCCAGCGCGGCCGTCCAGATGAAGATCCTCATATGTGGCCCTCCCAGACCCGGATAAGTATAATCAGGGTATGATACTTTCATCCGTCCTGACAATCCTTCTGAGCGCCGCCGCCGCCGCTCCCGAGAGGCCCAAGAACGCCATCCTCCTCCTTGTCGACGGCCTCTCCTGGGGCCAGCTCCAGCTCGCCCTCGACGACGCGCGCCTGCGCGGGACCCGGCTGGCTTTGCAGGACATCCTCGACGCCGGGCACACGGCCTACTGCCAGACCGCGCCCCTGGGCGCCTTGGTCGTGGAGTCCGGAGCCGGCGCATCCGCCGTCTCGGGAGGCCGCCCGATCGCCAACCGCATGCTGGGCAAGCTGCCGGACGGCACGGACGTTCCCGGCATCCTCGAACTGGCCAAGCGCGACGGCAAGTCCACGGGCCTGGTCACGACCGCGCGCCTGACCCATGCGACCCCGGCCGGCTTCCTGTCCCACATGCGCCTGCGCGACGACGAGTACGAGATCGCGGACCAGATCGCGGACTCCGGCCACGACGTGCTCCTGGGCGGCGGTCGGTCCTATTTCCTGCCCTCGGCCGTGGCCAAGGCCCGCGCCCGCGGCACCACGGTCCTCTTCCACGCCGACGAGCTGGAGCAGGCCCCCTCGGGCCCGCTGCTGGGGCTGCTCAACGAGGACTCCTTCCCCTACGCCATCGACGGCGAGTCCGGGCCGGGCCGCGAGACCGTGCCCAGCCTGGAGCGCATGACGACGCTGGCCCTGGAGCGCCTCTCCCGCAACCCCAAGGGCTTCATCCTGGTGGTCAACTCCCGGCTCGTAGACGAGCTCTCCCATTACAATGACGCGGCCGGCGTCCTGGCCGAGATGGGCCGCACGGACCGCACCGCCGCCATACTGCGCGACTTCGCGCGCGCGCACCCGGACACATCTCTGATCGTCACTACGAACCACGACTCCGGTGGAATGGGCATGATGTGGCAGGCGTATCCGGCGAAATTCGGCGGCCCGGACGAACTGGCGCGCATGCGCGGGCAGAAAGCGTCGGCCCAGATGATGTTCGCCGAAGTGCGCCGCCGGGAACTGGCCGGGGAGAAGCGCGACGGGGCCTTGGTGCGCAGCGTGGTCGCCCCGAAGCTCGCCTCGGGAGTGGTCCTGAGCGACGCGGACTACGAAGCTTTGGCCAAGTCCCTGTCGATAGGCCCCAAGGGCGCCGCCTTCACCTACGCCCCGGCGGCGCGGGAATTCTCACGGGTCATGGTGCCCCACTACCTCATGGGCTGGGTGGACGGCACGCACACGAGCTCGGCCGTGCCCTGCTTCGGCATGGGGCCGGGCACCGAGGCCTTGAAGGGGCTTCTGCATCACTCCGCGGTCTCCGGCGTGATGCAGACCGCTCTGTCAGGCCCGGCTCACCAGTAGCCTTTCTCCCGCATCTGGCGCAGGAGCTCCGGCGAGAGCTGCTCGCCGCGCCGGCCCGAGGACTTGGTCTCCCGGAGGTGGCGCATCAGCCGTTGGGTGAGGTCCAGGCCGATGTCGGGCCGGCTCTCGGACAGGTCGGTCTTCATGTCCGGGTCGGCCTTGAGGTCGAATAGGCGCGCCTCCCCGCTGGCCTTGTCGTAGATCATCTGCCAGCCCCCGTCGCGGATGGAGAAGAGCGTGGGTTTCCCGGGCTGGGTCCCGGAGGCGCTGAAGCCGTAGCGGGGCGCGGCGGAGCCGCCCTCGGCCAGAGGCGCGAGGCTGGCGCCCTGGAACGAATCGGGCACCGCGGCCTTGGCCCATTCCAGCAAGGCGGGGCCCAGGTCGACCAGGCGCACCACCTCCGCCACGCGGCGGGGCTTGAGGCCAGGGCTCCAGATGAGCAGGGGCACGTGCACGGAGCGCTCGCCCAGCTCCGGTCCGCCGCCCGGGCCGACGCCGGCCGTGAGGATGAGCCAAGACCCGGCCGGGGCGGCCTGGCGCAGCGCGCGGACGGCCTCCAGGGATTCCGGCGCGGGGCGCGCGCCGTGTAGGTAGAGGAAGAACGGCCCGCGCTGCGCCGCGAGCCAGCGCAAGGCCCCGTCCCGGGCCTGCCGGAACGCGGTGGAGGATGACTCGGCCTGGAACCCGGCCACGGCGAAGCCGCGCGCCAGGCCGGCCTGGAGGTCGAGACCGGCGTCGGCGGCGAAGCCCGCGGTGGCGTAGCCGGCTCGGCCCAGAGCCTCGGCCATGGTCGCGGCCGCCGTGGAGATGTGGTCCCCGGGCGCCACGAGGCCGTGGTTCTGCACGTACTGGGAGGCGAGCAAGGAAGCCGCGCTCGGAGCGGCGGCGCCTCCCTGCGCGACGGCCTGCGCGAAGACCACGGCGCCCGGGGCTTCGCGCTCCAGGGCGGACTGCTCAGCGGGGAGCCCGACGAGGTCCAGGAGCACGATGCCTCGGGGCGCGGCCGGGGCGGCGGCCCGCAGGGGCGAAAACGCGGCCAAGAGCGCCAGCAGAAGGGGCAAAGACCGGGCTTGGTTCACCATGCTGCCATGCTAGCAAATCAGCTCAGCGGTAGTGCAGGCGCAGGCCGAGGGCCGCGTAGAACGGCTCGCCCAGCAGCGGCAAGGCGCCGAGCTGGACCGCGGTGTAGCTCCGGCTCAATAGGTTCTCGACGTCTCCGTAGACCTCCAGATTCTTGGTGAGCCAGCGCGAAGCCGAAAAGTCCATCACGAAGTGCTCGTCGAGGAGCTGGGTGTTGGCGTCATCGCCGTAGCGCCTGGTCAGGTAGCGCCCCCGGAGCTGCGCGGTCGCGATGCGGGGGTCGTCGAAGCCAAGCGCGAAGGCGGCCTGATGGCGCGGGATGTTCGGGATCATGTTGCCCGCGGTGCCCGGGCTGGCGATGCTGTCCATGATGATGGCGTTGGTGTAGGTGTAGGACGGGGTGAACGCCCATTGCCGGCTCACCTGCCAGGGGACCTCGAAGGTCGCGCCGCGGACGCGGATGGAGCTGATGTTCTGGACCTTGGTGAGCTTGCCGCTGACGATGGTCACGCTCCCGATCGAATTGGATATCTCGCTCCAGAAGCCCGTGGCGCGGAAGGTGGCGGGCCCGAGAGCCAAGTCCCAGCCGAATTCGCCGCCCACGCGCAGAACCTCCGGACTGAGGTCGGGGTTGGGCAATTGGATCTGACCCTGCGGCCGGGCCCCGCGGTAGAGGTTCTGCAGGGTGGGCGCGACGAAAGCTCGGTAGACCGCGCCGCGCAGGGCCAGCGGCTCTGTCGCCTGGTAGCGCGCCGCCAAGCGCGGGCTGAAGAAGGTGTAGCTCTTGGAGGGGAGGGCTTGGTGCCCGGTGCCGTCGAAAGTGTCCTGGAAGGCGCCGTGGTTCTGCCAGTAGTCCAAGCGGCCGCTGGGCACCAGCGTGAGCCCGGGCAGGGGGTCCAGGCTCCACTGCCCGAAGAGGCCGATGGTGGTCTGCGTGCCCCCCGAGCTGATGTTGTTCTGGAAGACGCCGGTGGTGGAGAAGTCGGACTCGTCGTTGCGCGCGGATACGTTGCGCACGTCGACGCCCGCCGTGACCGAGGAGGAGAGGAGGTCGAAGATGTTCGACCATTGCAGGCTGGCGCCGCTGTCCAAGGAAGGCAGCACGTTGTGCACGTACTGGTAGTCGTTGAACCGGCCGGTGCTGATGGCGGCGTTGGTGCTGTCGAGGAGGTGCTTGCCCACGAAGGCGTTGCCGCGCACCTCGCCCGCGGAGTCGAGCGGCAGGCGGAAGCCCGCGGCCAGGTCCATCTCGTCGCGCGAGTCGAAGAACTGGTCCATCCCATGGTTGCGCGCGTCTTGGAACATCATGCCGCGCACGAACCAGAGGGGCCCCCCCGCCCCGCCCCGCAGCGAGGCGGCCTTGATATTGAGAGCCCAGTTCCGGGCGGTGGCGTTGTGGTCGATGGGCCCGCGGTCTATGGTCCTCAGCCACGCGTAGCCGTCGGTGTAGTAGTCGTTGTAGCCCACGCTCAGGCCGAACTTGTCGAGGAACGTCTCGCTGGCATAGACGTTGAATATCCGGGTGCTGCGGTGTCCCGACTGGTCGTGCTCGCCGTATGAGTAGTCGAGGTCCAGAGCGCGTTCCTTCGGGGCGCGGGTGATGACATTGATGACGCCGCTCATGGCGTTGGTGCCGTAGAGGTTGGAGTTGCCTCCGCGCAGGATCTCCACGCGCTCCACCAGGGCCGGCGGGACCTTGCTCCAAGGCACGAAGCTGGTGAAGCCGTCGGTGAGCGGCAGGCCGTCGAGGAGGACCAAGGCGCGGCCCGTGCCGCCGGCGCCCAGCATGGACACGGTCTGCAGGGCCGGGTTGACCACCCGGCTGCTGCCCAGCGAGATGTTGACCCCCGGCATCGTGCGCAGGGCGTCGTCCAAGGTCTGCGCCGGGACGGCTTTGAGCGAGGCCGAGGACACGACGGTGAGATAGGCCGGGACCGAGTAGGCGGACTGGACGTAGCGGGAGGCGGTGATGACCAGGGGATCCAGAGCCGGGTCGGCGGCGCGGCCGCTGAGCGGGGCGGCGCAGATGAGCGTCAAAGCCGCGATCGTGGGAAAGGCCGCTCTCTTGAGGACGTCTCTCATCATCCCTCCTGGGACCGGTGGATAGCGGGGATTCAACTAAACCGCCCGGAGGTCATTGAATGAGCGCCCTCATGGAGGGCACATGACGCCCGTCATGCTGCCGGTGCTGAGCCGGCGGACCGCTCCAGGCGCGCTCGCAGCCGCCGCGCATCCCGGATCACGATCTCCCCTCGATGCCTCTCCACCAAGCCCGACTCCTCGAGCCGCCTCAGCGTCCGCATGGCCGTCTCCGCCGTGGTCCCGGCCATCTCCGCCACCTCGGCGCGCCGCACCGGCAGGACCGCGCCGAATTTGTGGTGGAGATAGAGCAGCGCAGCCGCCAGCCTCTTTTCCACCCTTTCGCGGGAGAGATAGAGCAGGGTCTCCACATACTGCAGGCGCTGGGCATGGCGATTGAGGATCTCCCGGAGGAAGGCGGGATGGCTGTCCAGCAGCCGGAGCACCGCTTCCCGCGGGATGACGAGCAGGACCGTGTCCCGGGCCGCGAGCACTTCCCAGATATAGCTGTCATGAGAGACGGTGGCCATGCCGGCTATGTCGCCGGGCAGCATGATGTCGATGCACATCCGGCCCCCGCCCGAACTGTACTGGTTGGTGCACAGCCGGCCCTCTTGGACCACGAACATCTCTCGCGCCGGCTCTCCCGCGTGGCACACGGTCTCTCCGGCGGCGTAGCGCCGAGGGGATGCCGCCGACGCGAGTGCCGCGACCGCTTCCTCGGGCAGGCGCCGGAACGACCCGCGGGTCCGCAGGAAAGAGACGACCCGGGCGCAGTCCTCGGGCCCCGGGCGCCCGCATGGCCCCAGGTCGGGGTAAAGCAGGTTCGGGCGCGCGCGCGCGGCGGTCCGTGTCGGCATCGGGATGAGAGATTCTATCAAATCACCCCCGCCATTTCTCGCTGAGGGAAATCAGTGACACTGGTCCGGATACACCGGGTTGCAGCCCACTTCCCAGTGATCCAGCACGGCGCCGATCTTGCGATATTGGGCTAAGAGCCGGTCGTCCAGCCCTTTGGCCCGGTCGGGCTGGCTGGCGGCCAGGTCGGTCATCTCCTGCGGATCGGAGTTGAGGTCGTACAGCTCTATCTTCCCCGTCTCCAACGTGTGGATGAGTTTCCAGCCGTCGCGCGTGCGCAGGCCGCGCTTATGGGTGAACAGACGGTAGTCCGTCTCCATGTAAACGTCCTCGCCAACCGTTTCCTGTCCCGTCATCAGCGGGACCAGGCTCCTGCCTTTGAGCTGCGACTGGAGCCGGGAGCTCTGCGGGATGCCGACCAACGACAGGATGGTGGGCATGATGTCGAGCGTTCCCACCTGGACGGTGACCCGGCGCCCCCCTTTGATGCCCGGCGCGACGACCGCCAGCAGGACATGCTCCATCTCGTCGTAAAGGCCGTAGCCGTGGTCGAACCTCTTGTGCTCGTATTCCTCGGTGCCGTGGTCCGAGGCCAGGACGAAGACGGTGCGCCGGTCCAGCTTCATCGCCTGGAGCGAGGAGAGGAAGCCGGCGAACAGGGCGTCCGTGCGGGCGATCTTCTCGTCGTAGATGTCGCGCCAGAACTTCACGTCCGGATCATCGAGGCCGATCGCTTGTTTGAGCCCCAGCTCGCGCAGGACCCTCTGCTGGGAGGGGGTCCCGTCGTAGAACCCCTCGTAAGGGGGGTCCACGAACCTCTTGTCGTAGCCCCCCGCGGGCATGTACTGCCCATGGATGCCGTAGCCGTGCAGGAACAGGAAGAAGCGCTGACCCTGGCGTCCCTCCAGCCACTTCAGGGCCTTGGGGATGGAGGCTTCCATGCCGGTGAAGGGCGGCACGTCGTCGGAATAGACATCGAAGCCCTTGCTGAAGCCGAAGCTCCCGCTGACTCCCGCCCCGCCTGTGAAGCCCCCGGTGGCGTAGCCGTGCTCATGCAGGGCCTCCGCGAGCGTCTCGGTCCCTGGGGACAGCTGCTCCAGGCTGGAGAGGACCAAGCGGTCCGGCTGGACCACGAACTTGTTGACGACTTTGTGCAAAGAGGGGTAGGTCCCCGTGAACCAGGACATGTGCGCGGGCAAAGTCCAGGGCGCCGGGCTGATAGCTTGGCTGAACAGGACGCCTTGGCCGGCCAGCCTGTCGATGGTGGGGGTGGTCAGGCGCTGATAGCCGAGCGAATGCACGTGCGCGGCCTGCAGCGCGTCGAACGACACCAGGATGACGCTGCAGCCGGGGCAGAGGGCGTCCCGGGAGAAGCCCGGCTCGGCGGCCGCGGCCGGGAGCCCGGCGCACAGCAGGGTCAACGCCGTGAGTGTGCGTAGCATGTCATGCCTCCTTGTCGGAATCGTTCATGAGTGCGGAGACCTTTTCCTTGAACGCCTGGAACTCGCTGCTGGACCCGAGCGACTGGAGCTGGTCCGGTTTCGTCGCGGAGGGGTCGAAGGTCGCCGCGATCCGGCCCGGGCCCTTGGTCAGCAGATAGACCCGATGTCCGATGTGGAAAGCCTCCTCGAGGTTGTGGGTGACCAATATGATGGTCTTGCCCATCTGCCCCGCGATGGCTTTGAGCTCGTCGATGACCGCGCATTTGGCTACCAGGTCCAGCGAGCTGAAGGGTTCGTCGAGGAGCAGGACGTCCGGCTCCGCGGCCAGTGCCCGCGCGATGCCGATGCGCTGCTGCATGCCGCCCGAGAGTTCGCGCGGGTAAGCGTCCGCATGAGCCTCCAGCCTGACCCGCCGCAGATACTCCAGCGCCTGCCCGCGCCGTAGGCCCGGGGGCAGTCCTCTGGCTTTCAGGACGAACTCGATATTCTGGGCGGCCGTCTTCCAGGGGAACAGAAGATGCCCTTGGAAGATCAGAACCCGGCTTCGGGACGGACCGAGCACCTCCTGGCCGTGGTCCAGGATCCTGCCGCGGCTCGGCCGCAGCAGGCCGGAGATCAGCGAGAGGAGCGTGGTCTTGCCGCACCCCGAGGGCCCGATCACGGAGATGAACTCCCCGGCCTGCGCCGTCAAAGAGATGTCTTCGAGGACCCAGGGGGCGGCCCCGTCGCCGTGCCGGCGCACGGGATATTTGAAATAGACTTTCTCAAGAGACAGCATGGCCTAGACCCAATGGATCCAACGGTCCTTCATATGGACGATCAAGGTGTCGACCAGGAGGCCGATCATCCCGATGGCCAGCATCCCCACCAGGACCCGGTCCGTGCGGAGCAGGTCCTGGCTGGTGTAGATCAGGTAGCCGAGCCCGGAACGCGTGGCGATCATCTCCGCGGCCACCACGGCCATCCAGGCGAACCCGAATCCGGTCCGGATCCCGGAGATCATCATGGGCAGCGAGGAGGGGATGACGATGTCCCAGAGGATGGACGTCCGCGTCGCCCTGAAGCAGTGCGCCACCGCCAAGTGCTGCTGGGACACGTTCTCCACGCCGGTCATGGTGCTGGTGAGGATCGGGAAGAACGAGGCGATCATGGTCAGGAAATATGACGGTCCGTTGCCGATGCCGAACCAGAGGATGGCCAGGGGGATCCAGGCGATGGGCGGTATGGGCCGGATGAACTTGAGCAGAGGGTCGAGAAGGGCTCTGAGCCGGCGGCTGTATCCCAAGGCGATCCCCAAGGGCAGCGCCGTCAAGAGCGAGATGCCGAACCCGCAGCCGACCCGCCACAGGCTCAGAGCCGCGGCGGATAGGAGCTCTCCGGATGAAAGGCCTTGGACCAGCGCGCGGAAGACCGAGCCGGGAGCCGGCAGGATGAAGACGTTGACGCGTCCGGTCGCGGACAGGCCCGCCCACACCAGAAGAGCCAGGGCGAAGGGGGCCAGGACCGAGAGCGCCCTGCGGAGGAAGCTCATCTGGGATTGCGGATGGAGCCGCCGATGTCCGGGTTCCGGCTGATGACCTTGTTGGCGTAGAGGAACGACCCCGTCATCTCCATCTTGGCGATGAAGGATGGGCTGATGCGGATGTCGATCTGCTCCAGCCGGGCCTTGTCGTAATTCCGGTTGGTGCGCGAGACCCGGTCGATAAGGCTCGCGTCCAGCTTGGTGGTGCCGCTGGCCCAGCCGTTGACCTCGTCCTTGTGCCGCACGAAATACAGGACCGCCTCGCGCAGCGTCCCTTGCAGCCGCTCCAGCGCGCCGGGCTGGCGGTCCACGAAACTCTTGGCCGCGACGGCGATGAGCTCCAACGGCTCCTTCCGGAGGACCTTGACGATCCCGCGGGCTGCGGCATCCGTCATGTACGGGTCCCACAGGAGGGCCGCGTCGATCTTCTTGGCCTCCAGCGCCGCCAGCAGCGCGCCGATGCTGGACATGCCGACGATCCGGACCTCCGGGACACCGCGGGTCCATTCCAGGGCCGGGCGATGCAGCGACGTGCCGAACAATGTCCCGATGGTCTTGCCGCGCAGCTGCGCGATACTTCCTAACCCCGAGCCCGCCCGGACCGCCAGCCCCATGTCGCCCCCGGCGCCCAGCGAAGCGATGCCGTAGGCCGGGAAGCCTTCCGCCAGGAGCACCACGAAATTGGCCTCGCTGGTCAGGATGACGTCGACCTTGCCGCCGACGAGAGCGAGCTTCATGTCCCGGCCGGTGGACAGGGCGAAGAGCTCGGGCGCGAAGCCGTTCGCCCGCAACAGGCCGGTCCGGCCCAAGGTCAGGCCGACTTGCGCGCTGATGAGCGTGCCGTTCTCGGGATAGGCGATGCGGATATTCGTCGGAGCGGCGGCGGCCAGGGTGGAGCCCAGGACCAGGGTCAGGCCCGCCGCGATCGGGTTCATTGGCTTGCGGGCTTCCTCTTGATGAACTTCTCTCCGGCCTCCAGGAACACGTTGTCCTCCCGGCTGTGGTCGTAGGGCCGGGACTCGATGAGGCCGTTGACGTCATGGTAGACCTGCCGGAGCTCGGCCTTGGTCAGATGCTCCGTGAACTTCACGAACCCGGGGTGGTCGATATCCTCTTCGATGGATTGCTCTTCCGAGAGCCACTCCAGGTGCTTGCGCTCGTCGGGGATGACGCCGTTCTTGAGGCACTCCCGGTAGAAGGGGGTGCCCGGCAGGGCGGAGAGGTACTTGACCCGGGTGACCTCCTTGAACTCCTTGCAGAACTCGACCAGGTCGCGCATGCCCTGGCGGTCGTCCTCCGGGGCGCCCACGATGAAGAGCCCTCCGACCTTCACCCCGCACTCGCGGTGCAGCCGGATGACCTCGACCATCGCGTTCTTGGAGGTGCCCTTGCGGTATCTGGCCAGGACCGCCGGGGAGACGGATTCCATGCCGTACAGGATGATATCGAGGCCGTTCTTCTTCATCAGCAGGAGCGTCTCCTCGTCCAGGCCGGTGACCCGGCTGAAGGCGTTCCAGCGGAAGCGATGGCCTTTGATCGCGGTGTCCATGAGCCGGCGCAGGTAGTCGCGGTCCGTGACGAAGGTCAGGTCGTTCCACCAGGCGTAGCGGAAGCCGCAGGGCGCGTAGTAGTCCATTTCCCTCTTCACCCGCTCCACGGACTTCCGCCTCAGCTTGGGGAAGGCGCGGTAGCAGAAGGTGCAGCTGTGGGGGCAGCCGCGCGAATAGGAAAGATAGAGCTCCGGGATGGGCTTGCCCCGGAACCGGTCCCAGGCTCTGAGGTCCTGGAATGGGACCACGTCCAGGTCCCGCAATTGCGGGCGCGGGGCGTTGAGCCGGGCCGCTCCGGACTCGTCCTTCCAGGCCAGGCCCAGGATCTTCGAGACCGGCAGGGCCAGCTCGCTGCCGGCCAGGCGGTCCAGCAGCTCCGTAAAGGTCAGCTCGCCTTCCCCGGCCACCACGAAGTCAGCCCGGGTCGTCTCCAGCAGCAGGCGCGGCACGGAGGTGGCCAGCGGTCCGCCGAGGACCACCGGGCGCTGCGGCCTTTCCGCCTTAAGGACCTCCACCGCCCGCCGCACGTAGTTGAAGCTGTCGCCGTAGACGCTGACCCCGACGATGTCGCAGTCCGCGGCCAGCCCCCGCACATGCTCGGCATCGAAATCATCCCTCTGGTCGATCATGCGGAAAGGATAGCCCAGGCCCTTGACCAGGCTGGACAGGATGGACGGACCCTCGAAAGGGGCGGTGTGGGTCCATTCCCAGCCCCGGGGGACCACGAAGACTGACGGCGGGATCAGCAGGCCGACGGCATGGCCGTGTACGGCCTTGGCTTCATGGGGCAGCGGGATCGCGGCGACGCGCTCGATGGTCCGAGCCGAGTTCTCCGGAAGCGTCATGGCCGCTGCGTCTTCCGGGCCGTGAAGACCACCCAGTTCCAGTCCTCGAAGACCGCGCCGTCCTTTACTGCGACCCGATGCAGCCGGCGATAGGCCTCGGGCGCCTGTGCGACGAGGCCGCAGACCTCCGCCGTCTTGGCCTTGGTCAGCTCGGGCGCGGCCGCCATCCACCTCGTGATGTTCTCCCGGACCGACAGCCGGCGCCTCTCCAAGATGCGGAAACCACCTCGCTCCAGATCCAGGGCGAGGGTCTCTTCCGTGAAAAATCGCCTCAGTTGGGCCTGCTTGGTCCGGTGGATGTGCCCCAGCCAATCGGCGTCATCCGCCGAGTAGGGCACCGTCTGACTGAACACCAGGACCCCGTCCGGCTTGAGCACTCGGGCGATCTCAGCCAGCGCCTGGCGGCCGTTCTTCAAAAGGAAATACGCCTGGCGCAGGACGGCCACGTCGAACGAGCCGGCAAGATAGGGGATATCCTCCGCCGCGCCGCATATGCAGGGGAAATAGCGGTTGGCTTCCTCGGCCATGTCGCGGGTCAGGTCGATGCCGCACACGCTCCAGCCCGCGGCCTGAAAGTTCCTGCCGACCATCCCGGTCCCGCAGCACACCTCGAGCACGTGCCCCGGTGGGCGCCGTCCGCAGGACTGCAGATGCGTTTTGATGAGTCGGCGGTCGGAGATCCAACTGGCTGAACCGGAATAGGTTTTAGCCCTCTTCTGGAACTGGCCTATCACTGGATCCCTGGGTCTCATCGCCCCGATGTTGCCATAAATCGTATGCCTCCAACATGACAACCGTCATGTTGGCTGCGTTGCCGCCGTCATGGACAGAGACGGAGACAATCGCCGATAATCACCTACCCCAACACTCCGGAGGTCTTGAGATGACCATGCTGACTCATCGCGGCGCACGTCGGACGGCCCTCGTGATCTTGCTCTCCGGCCTCCCGGCAGCCGCGCGGGCCTTGGGGACGCAGGCCGCTCCGGAGCCCGAGCCGGTCGTGATCACGGCGTCCCGGTACGGCCAACTGAACCGGACTGTCCCCGGGGTCGTGACCGTCATCTCCTCGGCCGAGGTCAAGGCCGCTCCGGCGCATGCGCTCGACGACGTCCTGCGCAACGTCCCGGGAGTGCAGATGCGGACCATCAGCAGCAACATCGTCAACCCGTCGCTGCAGACCGTCTCCATCCTGGGTCTGGGCATGAGCCTGCTCGGGGGCGCGCGCTCTTTGGTCATGCTCGACGGGATGCCGCTGACCGACGGATTCGGGGGCTGGGTGCCGTGGAGCATGGTTCCGACCGACACCGTGGAGCGCGTCGAGGTCATGCTCGGCGCCAGCTCCAGCCTTTACGGCAACAACGCCATGGGCGGAGCCATCAGCATCATCACGCGGTCGCCCAAGGAGCGCGCCGCGGACTTGAACTTCTCCTACGGCTCGCGCAACACCTTCAAGACCAACGCCTACGTCAGCGACGTCGTCAGCTTGAGCGATTGGTTCGGGGCGACCCCGAAATTCGGCTTGAGCATCGATTACAACGACTTCCGGACCGACGGCTACCAATGGCTTCCGACCCAGAGCCGCGGCCAGGTGGACCATAATGCCTGGGCCCGCAACACCACCCTGCAGGTCAAGGCGGCCTCGCTCAAGGGCGACGCGACCGGCCCCTTCTGGTTCCTGCGCGGAGACGCCTTCTACGAGGCGCGCAACTTCGGCATCGACCACTGGTTCACCAAGCGCGACATCCTCGAAGTCGCGGGCGGCTTCCACCATCCTCTGGACGCGGGCGGCGAGGTCCGCGGCCAAGCCTTCTACGGGAAGCACCACGTGGACTCCAACAACGGGGCCACCAACACGGCCCGCACGCTCGACGTGACCACCTTGCGCAACGACCTGCCCTCTTACGACAGCGGCGGCAGCCTCCAGTGGTCTCACCCCTTCGAGGCGTTGTCCTCCTCGGTCACCCTTGGGATGGACGTGCGCAATGTCTCCGGCCAAGTCCATGAGTTCGATTATGACAACAGCGGCAACTACACCGTGGACCGCAGCACGCGCGCCACGCAGACCAACATTGGCTTCTTCGGCCAGTGGACCGCGAACCCCGTCCCGGACCTGATCGTGGCCCCGAGCGCGCGCGTGGACTATTGGCAGAATCACGACTTGCACCAGCTCGATTCGGCCGGGGAGGCGGCATTGCCAGCGAAGCAGTACGCCTTCCTCAGCCCGCGCTTGGCCCTGCGCTACCAGGCCCTGGAATCCCTGGCCCTGCGCGGCGCGGTCTACCGCGCCTTTGTCGCGCCAGACATCAACTCCCTCTATCGAGGGGCGAAAACCCCGGTTCCAGGCAAGTCCACGGTCACGACCCTGTTGCCGAACCCTAACCTCGCACCCGAGATCCTCGATATCGGCGGCGAGTTCGGCTCCGACCTGGCGCTCGGGGCCTTGAACTTGCGCACGACCCTGTTCTGGGTCAAGATGAAGGACGCGATCTCCTCGGTCATCGTAAACTCAAACAACGACACTCAGCCGCAGAACGTCGCCCAAGTCCGCAGCCGGGGCGTTGTGGTCGAGGCGCCCGTGCGCTTCAGCCGCCAGTGGTCCCTGTTGCCGACCTATACCTACACGGATGCCACGGTCATCAGCAACCCCCTAAGCCCCACTTCCGAGGGCCAGGCGCTCGCGGACATACCTCGCCACCAAGCCTCCTTCAAGATCAGCTTCGACGACCCGAAGATCGTGACCGCGCGCCTGGGCGGACGCTATCTTAGCAAGCGTTGGAGCGACGATACGCACAAATATAGTCCCCTGGATGAAGAATTCGTGCTCGATTTCTCGGCCTCCCGCTGGGTCACGAAGGACCTCGAGGTCTACTTCGACGGCGAGAACCTGCTCGACCGGCGCTACACGGCTGTGTACATCGGTTCGCAGCCGTATCTCGGCGAACCGCTGTATGCGGCGCTCGGCCTGCGGTACCACTACCGCTGACGCGGTGGACCAGGAAAGAGCCCATTGGATCTCAGATCATTCGGCCATGGACCAAAGCAGGCCCGGGCCGACAAATGCGCCTTGCCGGCTTTGGCAAATTATTCGTAATGTCATTGGCGGTGTCCTCATGCTGGATTTGACCTATCATCTGCAGGGCCTATGCATCCGGCTCAAGATCCCGGAAAAGCGGGTCTTCGTCCCGAACTTCGTCGGCCTCTTCAACGCCACCCAGATCCGCCTGCGCCGAGGAGATACCGTCGTGGACGTCGGCACGGGCGCGGGCCTGCACGCCATCCTCTGCGCCAAGCTGGGGGCTCGGCGGGTCTACGGGATCGACGTCAGCGCCGACGCGATCCGCACCGCCCGCCTCAACGCGCGGCTCAACGGCGTGGCCGGCCGCTGCCGGTTCCTGCGGGGCTCCTTCGCAGAGCGCCTGCCGCGGCTGAGCTGCCGGCCCGACCTCATCGTCTCGACCTTGCCCAGCACACCCGGCGCGAGCCGGCTCATGCGCGAGCCGGCCATGCGCCGGGCCCCGCTGGTCTCGCGGTTCCTCAGCGGCGGCCGGGACGGCGCCGAGCTGTCGGTCGCGCTCGTAGAGGCCGCGCGGCGGAGCCTGGCCCCGGGAGGCCGGCTGCATCTGCACCTGGTCGACTGGTCCAATCCCCGGCGCACTTTGGCGGAGTTGGCGAGCCAGGGCTTCCATGTGCTTCCGCTCGCCCAGGCCAGCATCCCGCCCTGGGGGCAGAGGTGCAACGCCTTGGACGCTCTCCGGGAGCGCGCCCAAGGCCGCCCTTGGACGGTGCGTTATGCCGATTTTCCCCGCCGTCCCGGCTGCGGCGTCCGCGTCGTGGAAGCGCGGCTCGGGCCCGGACCCGGGTCCCGGCTGAAGAGGCCGGCGGAAGCTGTCGTGGAGGTCGTCAAATAGGAGCCATATGATATGTCTATGACCATGTTCTCCCTCTGCTTCGCCTTGGCGCAGCATCTCTCGGCGGCCGCGGCCCCCGCGGCGCGGCCGGCCCAGCCGCTCAACGTCCTCATCATCGGCGCCGACACCCTGCGCGCCGACCACCTGAGCCTGCACGGCTACAAGTATCCGACCAGCCCCAACATCGACCGCCTCGCCGCCCGGGGCGTGGTCTTCGACCGGACTTTCTCTCAAGGCTCCTACACCCTGTCGAGCTTCGCGAGCCTCTTCACTTCGCGCTACGCCGAACAGCACCACGCCGTCAGCAAGTTCACCGCCATCAGCGATTCCGAGACCATGCTGGCCGAGGTCTTCCATAAGGCCGGCTATCGCACGGCCGGCTTCACCGGCGGCCCGAACCTGGCCCTGCAGTACGGCTTCGGCAAGGGCTTCGACACCTACCTCAGCGGCGACCTGCCTCGGCAGATGGACGCCTATATCCCGCTCGCCCTGAAATGGATCCAGAAGGACCGCGCCAAGCCCTTCTTCCTATTCCTGCAGCCCCAGGACGTGCATCCGCCCTTCGACGTGCTAGAGCTCCCGGAGTCCGAGCGGGACCGTTGGGACCCGGGCGACCATGAACAGACGGAGCGGTTCATGGGGACCTTCTACTTCTTCAAGGCCTTCAACGGCGACTCCTATTCCGGCAACAAGCCCGAGCCCTCGGACTGGCTGCGCAAGGAGATCGAGGCGGCGGCCAAGGATCCCCGGACCAGGCGGCACATGGCTTCCATCTACGACGACCGGGTCGCGCACCTCGACGCCAGCCTGGGGCGGTTCTTCGCGGAGCTCGAGCGCTTGGGGGTCATGGAGAACACCGTGGTGGTGCTCATGTCGGATCACGGCACGCTCTTCGGCGAGGGCGGCAAGTTCGCCCACGGCATAAACATGTCCACGCACGACGGGATCTTCCATGTGGTCCTGGCCGTCTGGGCGCCGGGGCTCGCACCGCGCCGCGTGAGCTCGCTGGTGGAGTTGGTGGACGTGGCCCCCACTTTGCTGGAACTGGCGGGGTTGCCCAAGCCCGGGCCTTTCGAGGGCCGCAGCCTCCTGCCCCTGATGCGCGGCCAAGAGGACGTCCCGGAGCGTCCGGTGTTCGGCGCGGCGACCGCCACCTGGAACGAGTCCGGCGCGATCAAGCATTACGTCCGGGACTCGCGCTGGAAGCTGGTCTCCGAGGAGCCGGGGGGCAAGACCTCACTCTACGACCTGGCGGCCGATGCGGAGGAGACCAAAGACGTCAGCGCGACCCATCCGGACGAGGCCAAGCGGCTCTCCGGCGTCCTGACCCGCCACCTACAGAGGCTCCTGGCCCGGCCTGATTAGGAACTTTAGGGAAGACCGGGGCCCGTCTCAGCGGCGCAAGCCCTGGGCGTGGACGAACCGGGCCAGGGCCGCGCAGACTTCCGCCCCATCCTGGTTGTCCACGGCGATGTTGAGCCCCCGGCTGAGCAGGAGGCCGGTGTTCGGCAAGTCGCTGATGACCCGGGCTTCCAGGCCGTAGACGCGCTTCATCTGCGCGTTGATCCGGATGTCGATGGGCAGCAGCCCCACGGACGCCGCCGCCAGGGCCGCCGCCAGCTCCGCGGCGGAGAACGGGGCGGTCTCCTTCACGATGGCGGTGAAGCTCTCCGCGTCGGCGCTGAACTGCGCGTGCAGTTCCGGGAGCGTCAAGAGGTCCGGATAGGAGGCGCAGAAGGCCCGCAACTCCGCGACGGCCGCCTTGCGCCGCTTGGCCGCGTCGCCTAGACCGCGGCTGGCCTCCAAAGCCAAAGAGAGCCCCAGCGCCGTCACCGGCGCGGGATGATGCAGGATGAAAGGGAGGTTGTCGGGCCTGGGGGCCTTCTGGGCGAAGATATCGCCCAGCTCCGGCCGGGCCAGAGCCAGGGCCCAGGTCTCCGGGGAGTCGGACGGTCCGCCCGTGGAGCCGCAGCCGACGTCTCCCCAGGTCCCGACCATCCGGGTTCCGCACCGGCAGCCCAGATAATGCGGCGCGCACTCTATGAGCAGCAGCTTATGCTCGTCGCAGAAGGCGCGCAGGCGCTCCAGGTCCGGGGTGCCGCCGGCCAGGCAGGTCGCCAGAACGGCCCGGCTCGCCGGGCCTAGGGCTTTTTTCAGCTGCGACAGGCCCAGGTTGTAGGTGGCCGGGTCCAGGTCCACGAAGACCGGGACCAGACCGAAGGCGGGCAGATAGCCTGCGATCGGCATGTTGGCCGCGGTCGTGATGACTTCGTCTCCCGGACGCAGCCGGGGGCCGGAGGCCGGGGCCGTCAGCTGGCAGAGAAGGAAAAGGAACGCGTCGTTGAACGACCCGCAGACGTCGAGCGGGCCGGTGTGGCGCAGGGCCGCGGGCCAGGCCCGGAGGACCTCCTCCTCGATCGGTTGGCGGCGCAGGCCCCGCAGCGTGGAGGCGACATCCGCCGGCTTGCCGGCCGCCGCCAAGGAGGGCGCCTCCGGCGCGGCCGCAGCGACCTCGGCCAGCGTCTGCTGCCAGTCGGCCCGGAGCCCTTCGATACGGTCCGCGAGCTGGCCCACGGCGTGGTCGAGCTTCTTGACGAAGTCGGTCGAGCGCTGCTCCCATTCCGAATCCAGCGAGGCCTTCTGTCTGCTCCCGTTCTGCAGCCAGGAGCTTTGGATGCCCTCGATCTCCCCGGTGAGGCGGGCGACCGCTTCGTCGAGCTTCTTGGCGAAGGCGGCCGAGCGCTCCTCCCAATGCGCGTCCAGGAAGACGGTCTGCCCTTGGGTCAGCTTCTCGGCCGCGGTCTTCAGCCCCGCGAGTCGGAGTTCTTCGAGCCGGTCCGCGAGCTGTCCCATGGCATGGTCGAATCTCTTGAGCAAGGCGGCTGAAGTGCCGGCCTTGAAAGCCTCCAGCCGGTCCGTGATCTCTCCGACGGCCTGGTCGAGCCGCTGCGACAGATCTGCGGACTGGTCCGCGCGGTCGCGCTTGAGTTCCGCCCGCACCCCGTCGCGGATCTCTTCGAGGAGAGCGTCCGGGTCAGCGACGGGCGGCAGGACCGGAGCGGGGGATGGGACCGGAGCGGGCGGCAGGACCGCGGCGGGCGCCAGGGCGGGCTCAGCCTGGGGCGGCTCGGCCCGGCGCATCAGCGGGCGCGGCTCCGGCGACGCCCCGCCGCATTCCTTGACGAAGAGTCGGATGGCCTCGGTCGTGTCGCCCAGGAAGGCGGTCCGGCCCGCGTTGAGGTAGAGGGTCCGCGGGCAAAGCCGGTCGATGAGCTGGAGGCTGTGCGAGACGATGAGCAAGGTCTTGCCTTGCTTCTGGAAATCCCGGAAAACGGAGAGGCATTTGTCTTGGAAGGCGCCGTCGCCCACCGCGAGCTTCTCATCGACCAGGATGATGTCGAGGTCGCCGTGGATGGCGACGGAAAAAGCGACGCGGGCGGCGAGCCCGGTGGAGAGCTCCCCGAACTTCGCGTAGAGATAGTCGTGCAGCTTGGAGAAGTCGAGCATGGCCGGCAGCCGCGCCGCGAAGACCTCCGGCGGCATCCCCAGGAGGGCCGCGCACAGGGACATGTTCTCGCGGACCGTCAGCTGGGATTGCAGGCCTTCGTCAAGCCCGAAGAACTGATCGGTCTTGCCCGAGACCTCAAGGCGGCCTTCGCTCGGAGCGAGTATGCGGGCCAGCAGGAGCAGCAAGGTGCTCTTCCCGGCGCCGTTGGGGCCGATGATGCCCAAAGTCTCGCCGCGGTTCACCTCGAGGTCGAGGTGGCGCAGCGCCCAGAGGACGCGGCGGGACCCCGCGCCCGTGAGCAGGCGGTGGGTCGTCTCCAGGGAGCTCTCTTTTTCCGCCTTGCTGCCGATGAGAAAGCTCTTGGCGAGCCCCTGGGCCCGGATGACGACGTCGGCGCTCGGCTCGGGCATCGTCAGGGCTCCATCATCCGGTCCACGATGTGATATTCGAACCGGCGTATCAGGTAGAACCCGACCGCGCACAGGAGCAGTCCGACCAGGAGCGGCGCCCCGAAGGCAGGCCAGAGCTGGATCTTCCCGTCTATGAGGCAGCCTCGGGCGGCGATGAGGATCTGGGTGATGGGGTTGTAGAGCAGGATCGTCCGTTTGCCCTCGCTGATGATGGAGAGTGGGTAGAAGACCGGGGTGACATAGAAGAGGGCCATGGTCAGCACTTCCCAGATCCTCTCCATGTCCCGGTATTCGGCCGCGATCAGGGGCAGGAAGAAGGAAATCCCGGTGACGAACAGGAGCTGAACCGCGATGACGAAGGGCAGGAACAGCCAGGTGACCCGCGGCGGCACACCCAAGGCGAGGATGAAGACCATGAGGAGGGCCAGCTCCACCACGAACGGGATCAGGGCGGAGCCAATCGTCGAGAACAGGATGATTTCGCGAGGGAATTTGTAGTTCTTGATGAGCGAGCGGCGCCGCGAGAAGCCGGTGAGCGCCATGGAGGTCGTCCGCTGGAAGAAGTTCCACAGGACCAGGCCGATGAGCAGGTAGGCCGCGTACTGGTCCACGAATTTGCCCATCCAGCGCACGAAAAGGACGTACAGGACGATGAACATGAGCAGGGGGGAGAGCAGGGTCCAGATGAAGCCCAGGACGGTGCCCTGCTCGCGCAGCTTGAATTCGACCCAGGTCAGCTCGCGCAACAGGCGCCAGAAGGCCGGCATGCTGGCTCGGTCCATGTCTGAAATACTATCACATTTGGGCGGCGGCGCCGCCCGGGATCACCAGCCGAAGCGCCAGCGGTCTTTCTCGGCGACATCGCCGAGGTGATGGTACTCCATGGGTGAAAAGCATCGCGCCGCCGGGCACGGCGAAGGGGCGGACAGCATCTGAAAATCCGGGTCCTTGATGTTCCCCATCGCCTTGGCGCCGGGCACGTCTTTTGCTCCGCTGCAGCGATGGATCCACCCGTCCGGATAGGCACGGAAGTACTTTTGCCCCGCGGCGCAGAGCTTGCCCAGCGGACGGAGGACTTCCACGCCGTACGCGAAGGCCCTCCGGGACTCCGCGGCATGGCTCGCATAGAGCCACGCCCTCTGCTCGTCGGTGAATCCTTCCGGGTAGGAGACCCCTTCGTATGTCCCCTGGTAGGGCGCGACCCAGAAAGGGATGCCTGAGGACTGCAGGAGATCGCAGGCGTGCCGCAGCTGATCGAAGATCGGAGGATAGGCGACCGCCGTGGTCGTGACATGGAATCCGCGGGCGCGCAGGGCCAGGTTCTTGTCCAGGAAATCTTCGATCTTGGCGAAGTGGGGATGGAAGCTGGAATGAAACCGCACTCTTTGGGGATCCAACCGCTCCACGATGCCGCTGACAGGGGCGGAGAGATTCGTGATGATCCGCAGCAAGTGCAGTCTGGATATCTTTTCAACCAGAGGGATGAACCCGGGATACAGGAAGGGCTCGCCTCCGGTGATCTCTATCTTGAACGAACCGCTGGACCCGTGGATCCTGGACCAGAATGCCAGCCAATCCTCGGAGGAACACCCGGCGTGGCGCGTATTGGTGTCTTCGGGAGCGCTTTCCCAGCATTTGATGAAGAAACAATACGGACAGCGGAAGTTGCAGGCGTGAATGATCTCCCAACTGCAGAATAGGGAAGACATGTCGGATGGGCTCAGGAGCTCACCAGTCGATCCGCAGGCGATTGCGGAACATTCCCCCGTTGGGACCGTCAGCGCCAAGGGTGGCGAGCCAGACGATCGTATCGGCGCCGTTCTCGGTGTCCAGGGGGGCGGACGGCCCGCCCATCCGGGTGCGGACCCACCCGGGGCAGACAGCGTTCACCTTCACGTCCCCGGAAACCTCCTGCGCAAGCTTGAGCGTGAAGGCATTGAGCGCGGCCTTGGAGATGCTGTACCATGCGTCTGGCCCGGGCAGCTGCTCCGCGAAAGCGCCGCACCCGGACGAGACATTGACGACGCGGCCGTAGCCGCTGCGCAGCATCCTCGGGACGAAGGCTCGGCATGTCCACGCGGCGCCGAGAAGATTCGTCTTGAGCGTCCCCTCGACAATGCCGGAAGGGCATGCGAGCAGCGAGTCGGACAAGGTCATCGCCGCATTGTTGATGAGGATGTCAACGGCCACGCCGTCTCGATCCAGCTTGGCCGCGCAGGCCTGCACCGAAGATTCCTGCGCGACGTCCAGTTCCGCAAAGATGGCCTGGGCTTGGCCGAGCCTGGTGACCGCCTCCAGCCCTGCGCGGGCGTCTCGGGCGGTCAACACCACCCGTATGCCCTGAAGGGCGAGCTGCCGACAGACCTCGAATCCGATCCCGCGGTTGGCGCCGGTGACTAATGCCGTCAGCGATCTGTTCAGACCCCCATCCTCCGCATGAAGATTCTAGATAAGATGGACGCGGGCCTGCGGCTCCGGCCCATGTTCGAAATACTATCACATTTTGACGTCGAGCCCGGTCGTACCGGCCAAGGCCGCGCCCGGCGAGGATGTTGTATGATACACGCCCATGAGCTCGTCCGGGCACATGCACTGGAACATCACGGACTGGTGCGATTACCACTGTTCCTATTGCTGCGAGGGACGCTCGGACCCGCCAGCCCAGCGGGGCGGAGCCAAGCGCTTCATCGACGAGGACATGCTGGCCGCGGGCCTGGCCTTCCTTTCCGGACTGCCGCGGCCCTGGACGGTGCGGCTGAGTTCCGGCGAGCCTTCCGCCCATCCGGACCTGCTCTCGCTCGTCCGCAGGATTTGCGCCTTGGGCCACAGTGTGGCCATGGAGACGAATCTGTCCTTCCCGCTGGAGCGCTATCTTGGTTTCCTGGGCGCCGCCGGCGGCCAGTTGGCATACCTGCACGCCAGCCTGCACTTGGATGAGGCCGACCCGGAGGCCTTCCTGGGGAAATGCCTGCGCTTGCGGGAGTCCCTGCTCGCGGAGGGGATCGAGGCCAGGCTCCAGGTCTCGACCGTGGCGCGTCCGGAACGCCTGGAACAGATCGAGCGGCTGGCCGCCCGTCTGCGGGAGCAGGGCCTCACTTTGATCCTGCAACCCTGCTACGACAGGCGCCGGCGCGCCTTCCTCCCGATGCCTCCGCCGGGCAGCCCGCTCGCGGCACTATGCAGCCGGGAAGGCACCGTGGAATTCAATCAGGAGGCGGGCGGCCCCCGGGGGCGCCTCTGCGCCGCCGGCCTGCGCTGGCTCCTGCTCGACTTCGCCGGCGACTTGTGGCGCTGCCAAGCCGCGCTCAGAAAGGAGAAGGCTTCCTTGCGGCCCGAGTCTCAGGGATTCCTAGGGAACGTGCGCCGGGGCGGGGTGAGGTTATTCAAGGAGCCGGGACCCTGTCCCTATGACTGCTGTCTATGCCCTGGCCGGGCCATAGAATAAAGAAGCCTCGGCCTGGTCCGCGTCCACGGCTCAGTAGCTGTGAGCGAGAGCGGTCTTGGAAAGCTCACCATGGCGGGTGAGCCGCGGCTTGGAGTACTTCTTCCTCTTGGCATTCTTGCCGGCAGAGAGGCGGGTCTTCTTTGCCATCTTAAGGGTTAGTTTAACATCCTCTGTCCCGCTGGTCAAGGGCCTTTGGGCCCGCCAAGAAGGCCGCCAAGGCGGCCACGTTCGCCTTGGGATCGTCGCCTAGAGAAAAGCGCAAGAGGCGGGCTTGGCGCAGGATGCCGATGGCGGTCCGCGCCCGCGAGAGCGCGATCCCCGCCAAAGTGCGGGCCCCGACCCGACGAGGTCCGCGCGCAGCATGTATTCCGACATCTGGGCGATGCCCGAGCCCACGACCAGGTGGACCGCCAGCGCGCCCGCGGCGCGCAGCCGGGAGGCGGGCTCTATGCGGGGAGCGGCTCCGGGCCGGCGCTCCCCGATGAGGATCCAGGCCACGGGCACTCCGCCGCGCACGCGCTCCCGGAAGAATCCCAGGTCCACCAGGCGCTTGATCCCGTAGCGCAGACGGCGCATGCTGCGCAGCCATTTCTCGGGCACGTCGCGGAGCTCGGTGGCGGGGGCGAAGCCCAGCCGCAGGGGGAAGGCCATCAGCCGGAGGTCGTCGGCGATCAGGGGGGTGTCGTCGGAGACCAGGCCCAGGTCGGTCGCGCGGAGCAGCTCCAGGGCGGTGGTGCTCTTGCCCGCCCCCGAAGGCAGCAGCAGAAGGCCGCCCCGCTCGCCGCAAGTGAAGCCCAGGGCATGGATTCGGTGCCAGCCTTTGAGGTCCAGCGCCTCCCCCGCGCGCGAGAGCACCGCCAGGAGGGCCAGCTCGTGCAGCCGTTCCGGATCCGGGCAGAGTATCCTGCCGTGCTTGGCCGCGTAGTCGTATTCGGCACGGGCCTCGTCGGCATAGACGATGAGGCGTATTCCGGAGCGGTCGAAGACCGCGTAGTCTTTGGTCCGGAAGAGAGGCCGGCCTTCGGGGGAACGCTCCGGCAGGCGCGGCTCCAGCTCGATATGGATGGCTCCCTCGGCCGGGAAGGGCAGGAAGAAGTACTCGAAGTCCCGGCGCAGGTCGTCCAGGACCTCGGCCGGGCCTCCGCTCAGGGTCACGGGCACGCCGTGGATGTCCAGGTTGAGCTCGGTCATGGCTTGGCGGGGGCGCCCGTGGACAGAAGCAGGCCGCGCAGCATGCCCAGGGCGTAGGAGAGATGGCCCAGCGGCATCAGCAGAAGGAACCAGGCGGCGGCAGCCGGACGACGCGTCCGCCAGAGCAGGCGCAGGGCCGCGGCGAGGCAGACCCCCGCGTATAGCGCCGGGGGAGCCCAGGATGCCAGCGTCCTCGGCCCCAGCGCCAGGAACACGAGGTAGGCCAGCCCGGCGGGCGGCAGCAAGGTCACCGGCTGCAAGGAGCCGGGGGCCATGCGGGTGATCTGCATGCGCCCGGCTCCGCTTTGGAAAGCCTGATGGCAGAACCCGGGTATGTCCCCGCGGCGGACATGATAGACATGGAGCTCCGGGCTGAACAGGCCGGGCCCGCGGCGCTGCTCCGCGTGGTAGAGCAGGAGGTTCTCCTCGGCGCTCACGCAGGATTCGGGGAAGGCCAGCCCGTCCTCGCTGAAGACCCGGCGCCGCACCCCGAGATTGCAGAGCATGAAGCCCCAGGACGACAGCAGACGGTCTTCACCCCCGGCAGCGTAGCGGACGCGCATGGGGCCCGCTCCCCAGGCCGAGCTGAGGACCGCGTCCGCGGCGAGCTGGAACGCGGTGGGCTCGGGCGCCCCCAGGTTCGGGCCGCCGGCGTAGCAGACCTCGGGATGCCGGGCGAATTTCTCCAGGACCCGCCCGCAGAATCCGGGCGGGACGACCACGTCGTCGTCGAGGAAGTACAGGATCTCGCCCCGGGCCCGCCCTACGGCCAGGTTGCGGGCCGCGCCCCGCGACGAGCGCGCGGCGTCCAGCACGGTCGCCAGCGGCCAGCGCGAGGCCAGCTCTTCGCGCAGGCCCGCGCCGGCTGGCCCGAGGCCGTTGAGGAGCACGACGACCTCGGCCTCGGAGCCTGGCGAGACGTCGAGGCTCTCCAGGCAGCGCCGCAGCAGCTCCGGCCGGTGGCTGATGATGATGAGGCTCAGCCGCATGGCCGCTCCTTGCCGTCCTTGTAGAGGCGGGCGTACTCGCGCGCGCGCTTCTGCCAGAGCGCGCCTTGCGCCATGCGGCGCCCGGCCGTGGCCAAGCGCAGGCGCAAGGCCGGGTCCGACCAGAGGTGCCGCAGGCCGCGCTCCAGGGCCGCGACGTCGCCGGGCGGCACGAGCCAGGCCTCCCGGCCGTGGCGCAGCTGCCGGGCGGCCATGCCGGTGCGCGTGGTCAGGACCGGCGCGCCCCCGGCCAAAGCCTCCAGCACCGCCATGCCGTAGGTCTCGCGGCGCGAGGCAGAGACGAAGACCCTGGCCTTGGCCAAGGCCGCGCGCAGGGGCGCGGCGGCTGCGGCCTTGGTGAAGCGCACGCGGCCGCGCAGGCCCAGGCGCAGGGCCAGGTCCTGGAAGCGGCCATTTTGGAAATCCTGCCCAAAGACGAGCAGGCGGGCTCGCGGCTCCTGGCGGAGCAACCCGCAGAAGGCCCAGAGCAGGAGGTCAATGCCCTTGTAGGGGGCCAGCCTGGCCGCGGCCACGATGCTGTCTCCATCGCGGCGTCCGGCCGCGCGGCAGAACCACTCCCGACCCACGCCGTTGCCCACCACGGCGACCTGGCCCGCGGCCCGGGGATAGCGCCGGCCCACCGCCCGGGCCAGGTCCGGGGTCAGGGCGGTGACCCGGCTGGCGCGGGCGAGGAGGGATGCGATGTGCCGGCGCTGGACTGCGTCCGGAGCCGGCAGGTCCGGGTGGTCGAGGTCCTGGAAGGTGACCACCAGCCTGGCCCGCCTGACCGCGGCGGAGTCCAGCCAGCGGCGCGCGGCCGCACCGAGATGCCCGGAGAAATGCAGGTGCACCAGGTCGGGGCGGAAGAGCGCGAGGTCTCCGAGTCGGGAGCGCCGCGGACAGAAGCAGCGCGCCTTCCAGCCGCTGCCGCGCAGGGCCTCGGCCAGCGAGGCGAGCACCCGGCGATAGGTCGGGTCCTGCAGGGAGGTGCCGGGCAGCAGGGCGAGTCTCATGACCGCTCGACGACCCCGATCCGGCCGCATTCGCGGCGCACCTGCTCGCAGACCTCGGGGACGGTGAGCGCGTCGCCTGGCGCGCGCGCGGAGCCCCGCCCATAGGCGTAGTCCTGCCAGAGCGGGCTGACCACCTTGGCGAGCCTCCCGTAGCCGTGGATCTCGGCGGGGCTGGTGCAGATGAAGAGCGCCACGGTCCGGATGCCGAGAGCCAGGGCCAGGTGCATGGTCAAGGTGTCCCCGCAGACCACCAGGTCGCAGGCCGCGATGTCCGCCAGGAACTCCTGCAGGCTGTCACGCTGCCGGAAGACCTCCACCCGCAGACCGTCCTTTTCAAGGCCGCGGGCCAGCTCGGGGAAGCCGCTCCAGCGCTTCATGGGCCAACGCTCGCTGGCCCGCCCATCGAGGCCGATCCGCAGGGGCCGGCCCGGCCCTGGGCGCCGGGCGGCGGGGCCGATCCAGTATTCCTCGCCCCCGAACTTCCGGTCCAGCATGGCGAAGACGAGATCCTGATAGGTGCGGTCGTTGGACCGCTTGCGGCTGTCGGCCTGGGCTTGGCCGAGGCGGGAGATCAGGCTCAGGTCGAACCAGGCCGCCGCGCTGTCCGTGTAGCGCAGGCCGCCGTCCGGACCCAGATAAGTCCCCACAAGCCGGCCGGCCTGGACCGACGAGGCCAGAGCGGCGGCCTCCCGGTCCTCATCCAGGCTCAGGACCAAGTCGAAGCGGGTCCCGCGCAGGGCGGCGGCCTGCGCCAAGGTCAGGACCGCGGCTAGAGGTTCGCGCGGAAGCAGCGGATGGGCGGCGTGGTCGGCGACCCAGGTGATTTCCCCCGGGAGCGCGCGCAAGAGCGGGGTGGTGCGGACCACGTCGCCCAGGGCGCCGAGCTTGATGACGAGTGTGTTCAAGAGGCCGGCGCCAGGAGTTTGTCGCGGAGCAGCTCTTTGAGCAGGGCGTCGGCGTAGCGGGCGACGTCGGGGGCCGCGGCGCCATACTCCTCCGCCACGAGGGAGGCCACCTTCTCGACGGGATGTCCCGCCGCCAGCAGCTCCCAGATGCGGGAGCCGGTGTCGTTGAGGGAATAGTAGACGCTGGAGTCGAGGTCCAGGACCACGACTTCTTCGTCAACGCGCCGCCAGGCGACGTGCCCGGCGGCCTTGTAGCTCTTGTTCATCGCGGCTCCTCCGCAGGTCCCAGCTCGCCGCGTCCGTGTCGTCGAGGGCGTGGAACACGAACTGGGACCATTTGCGCGCCAGGATCTCGCGGTTGATCCTCCGGTGATGGGAATAATCCACCCCGCGGTAGCCCATGGCGCCGTAATGGTGCACGAAGACGTCCTCGGCCAGCAGGAGCTTGTAGCCCGCCTGCCGGACGCGCAGGCAATAATCGTAGTCCTCGTAGCCGCCCGGGCCGAAGCGCTCGTCGAGGAGGCCCACGCGGTCGACCACCTCGCGCTTGACGAGCAGGCAGAACGCGATGAGCCGGTGGACCTCCCGGCTGCGGCCGGCGTGCGCCTGCGCCCAGGCCCAGGAGAACTTAGGCAGGTCCGCGGCGCCGCGATAGGAGGGGGCGCTGGCGCTTTGCAGGCCCGGAGCCGAGTTGGTCATGGGCGCCACCAGTCCAGCCTCGTTGTCGCGCTCGGCCCAGGCGATGAGGCGGCTGAGCCACTGCGGCCCGACCACGGCGTCGGCGTTGAGCAGCACGAGGTGGCGTCCGCGCGCCGCCCGGATGCCCTGGTTGTTGCCGGCCGCGAAGAACCGGTTCTGCGCGTTGCGGATCAAGCGGATGTTCGGGCGCCGGCAGAGGCGCTCCAGGCGGCGCACGGCTGGAGCCTGGGAGGCGTTGTCCACCACGATGATCTCGTGCGGGACGTCTGTGCGGGACCGGACGCTCTCCAGGCATTCCTCGAAATAGTCCACGTCGTCGTGGGTGAGGATGATGATGCTGGCGCGGGGAGCCGTCTTGGTCATTTCCTGTGGAGGGGACGAGTATTTATTATACTTTTGGCACGGATGGTCCTGCAAGGCTCTCTGCGACGGCTGGTCATCGCCACCAGGGGCTGGCCGCTGTTCGGGGCCGGCTACTGCGCCGCGTACGGCCTCGCGGTCCGTCTGGCGGCCTTGCTCCTGGCTCCTCTGGCCGCGCTCTATCTGCGCCGGGGTCTGAGCCGGCAGGGCCTGACGCCCGGGGTCAGCGACGTGGACCTGCTCGCGGTCCTGGACATCCCCCGGGATGGGGAGGCGGACCTTCTGCGCGGTCTTTGGCGCCGCTATCGCCTGGCCAAGAGCCTATTCCCGATGCTGGGAGAGCTGCAGGTCGCCACGAAGGATGAGCTGGCCGCGTACCTCTCCTGCGGAGGGATCCGCCGCCTAGAGGCGCCGGGCTGGCAGGTCCTCAGAGGCGGGGCTCCGCCCGCGCCCGCGCCGGCAGGGGTCGACTCGGCCCGGCTGCACCTGCACGAGGCCCTGGCCGCCTACATCTTCCTCTCCCAGACCTACTTCGAATCCGCGCGCGAGCCGCGGCTGCCGGATTTTGGGTTCCGCGTGGCCAAGGGGTTCCTGGACGTGCTGCGGCACGCTTCTGCGGCGCAGGACGGCCTGCCCACGGCCCTGGAGAGGCTCCGGGCGCGCAGCGAGCTGACCGGCTCCTTGCCGGGGGACCTGCGGCGCGGCCTGGAGCAGCCCGACCTCCTGGACCGTGACGCGGGGCTGAGGCTCTTGGGCCTGGCCCTGTCCCGCATCGACGGCCTCTGCGGCGGGCTGGCCTTGCCCGCTGCGTCCGCGCCCACGGGCCCGGCGCACAGCCCCCCGGCCAACGCCGGCTGCGACGGCTGGCCGGCGCTGCTTTCAGCGCTCGGCCCGGGGACGGGTTTGTTCATGGATACCTTGTTCCATTGGTACGTGGTGCTGTCCGGCGCGCCCGAGCCGGAGGCGCTGCGCAAAGTCGCCGGCCTGATGGACGGCTGGCATCTGCGCGACCCGCGGTTCCAGAGCGCCGGCTGGCTGGTCACCCGGAACGTCATGCAGGCCCTGCTTCTGGTCCCGCATCTGGACACGCCGTTCTTCGCCTGGGCCTTGGGCGGGCCGGACCGCGGTGACGGCTTGTGGGTCCGGGCGCTGAGCCGCCACCCTCTCTGGGCGGGCCATTATCGCCTGCGCTGGAAGCTGGGCGGCGGCCTGCGGCCGCCTGGCCCGGAGGAGCTGCGACGCAGCGCCCGGCAGGCCGCCTCAGAGCTGGCGCTAGCGTTGCGCATGTTCGGCCTGGGCTCCTGGGCCGGGGGCAACTCCTACCGGCTTTTCTTCCTTTATAGCCGCGTCCTGAGCCTGCGCCTCTTCCTGGAACGCGGCGTCATCGTTGACCCGCACGACATCGACGCCTTGCTCGATGCCTACGCGGAGCATTTCCCGGAGGCGCGCTCCTGGCTGGAGCGCCTGGCGGCCGAGGAGTTGCGCAGCCCGGCGGCCGAGCTGGACGCTCTGGACCCCGCCGAGCTATTCTATCGGCACCTGCCCTTCCTGCGTGCGCAGGCGGACGCGGCGCTGGCGCGGCTCTGGCCAGATTGAAGTCCAGTATCCTAAACAAGAAGCTGCTTGAGATTCATAGCGCTTGAAGGTAGAATACATCCACTTTTAATAATACTCTTTAGGAGAGTCAGGTATGGCAAGCCAAAATAAGAGTTTATGGGTGGTGTTGGCGTTGGTTGCAGTGGGTATGGTTATTCTCTTTCTAAGCTTTAAGGCGTCTTCGAAGAAGGTGGTGCAAGATGTGATGGCTCAAAAGGATACCGTGCCTTCTCCGGCGATTGTGACTAGTCCTGAAAACGGTAAGGAAGCAGGTTTCGCAGTCCAGGTGTATTCGTTTAAGGGTCAGAAGAGAGCCAATTTGGCTTTAGATAGTCTGAAAAGCAAAGGATTCGCAGAAACCTATATTGAGATCAGCAATCTAGGTGAGCGAGGAACCTGGTATCGGGTTCGCATTGGTGGGTTAAAGGATGAGGCATTAGCCAGGACGAAGCTAGAGACGATCCGCAAGGATTTCAACAGGGCCTGGCTCGTAAAACCGTCCAGGACTAAATAAAAACAATCCGATAATCCCCGGATATGTCTTCCGAAGACCCGCTTGTCGCGACTACAATCAGGAACCGGCTCATCGCTTTGGGCCTCGGCGCGGCTGCCGCGCTCCTTCTGGCGCTCGCCGCGGAATGGGCCTGCGGAATCCTTCTGCGGGCCAGGGGCCCCATCCAGTGGGGACCGCCTGCCGCCGCGGCCTCCGGCTCGGCAGCGGAGAGCCCCTACCACATCATCCTGCCTCCGCCTCCGTCCGTCATGCGCATGGACCAGGCGCGGGCCTGGTCCGTCGACGCGGGACAGATCGAGGACATCCGCATCCCGCCGGATATCGGGGAAAGGATCGGGCCCGGGCTGCTGTGGCTGCCGCACCGCTCCTTCCGGTTCATCCGGAAGACCCGGAGCGGCCGGGTCATCTGGGACCTGTCCTGCGGGATCGACGAGTTTAACCGCAGGGATACTCCCGGCGAGAGGAGCAAGGCGCGCACCGAGCGCTTCCTCCTATTGCTCGGAGACTCCTTCATCTTCGGCGAAGGCGTGGGCCAGGATGAGACGCTGGCCGCGGACCTGGGCCGGCAGTTGCCCTGGGCGCGGGTGTACAACTACGGCATCGGCGGCCTCTATCCCGGGGAGCTGCTGGAGCGCCTGCGCCTGGTCCAAGGCCCGCCCGAGATCCGGGAGCCCAAGGGGACGGCGCTCTATTTCTTCGCGGATTCGCACCTGCTGCGCAACATGGGCTCGCTGACCTCGGTGGGCGGCTGGGGCTACTCCAGGCCTTACTACCACGAGGACGCCAGCGGCAGGATCGCGGCCGAGCAGTACATCAAGGACGCGCGGCCCGTCTGGACTGTCCTGGCCAAGCTCTTCGTGCGGTCCAACGTCGCGCGCTTCTTCAACGTGGACTATCCCACGCGCCCGCGCGAGGGCGACCTGCGCTTCATGGCCAAGCTCGTCGAGCAGCTGCGTGCCGAGACCGTCCGGCTCGGCGCCGAGCGCTTCTACGTCGTCTTCTATCCGAACAACTCGTATCTGGGAGGGCTGCTGCTCCCCTATCTTGAGAAGGCCTCCATCCCGGTCCTGGACCTCTCCGGCTGGGACCTCCTGCAGCTCACCCGCGGCCCGGCCTTCATCCCCGGAGAAGGCCATCCCACCGCCGAGTCGCACCGCCTGGTGGCCGACGCTCTGGCGCGCTTGCTCAGCTCGCAGCGCCCCGGCCGAAGGCCCCCACCTCGTCGAGGAACCTGAACTCCGAGCAACTGCAGCTCTCGTAGGGGCAAGGCTGCGCCTGCGCGGGGAGCCGGAAGCGGGGGTCGAAGATGCTTCCCAAAGGCTTTTGCCCGAAGGCGTCCTGCCCGCAGCGGTACACCGTGCCGTCGGCCTTGACGTTCGCGTAGACCCGGCCCGCGTGGCAGAGCTTGCCCTTGGTGGAGCGGCGTTCCAGCCGGTAGCGGACCTCGTCGTCCTTGACCGAGGTGTCGTTCATCAGGGAGGCGATGCGGGCCTTCTCCTGGGGCGTGAAGGACTCCGGGTAGTCGCGGCCCTGCCAGCGGCCCTGGAAGACCATGGGCGTGAAGGGGATGCCGCGGCTCCTGAAGGCCTCGCTCCAGGCGCTCAGGCGCTCCAGGTAGGGCGGCCAGGTCACGACCAGAGCTCCTGGCTCGAATCCCCGGTCCTTGAGCCTGAGCAGCCGGGCCAGGAAATCGTCGAGGCTGGTGAAATCCGGGTGGAAGCTGGCGTTGAAATGCACCCGCTCAGGGGAGAGACGCCCCAGCAAGGCTTCGAGCCGGTCCAGGGGCAAAGCCAGGCTCGTGGTGGCCTGCACGAAGTGCAGTCCTGAAAGTCCTTCCAGGAGCTCGTCGCAGCGGGGATAGAGCAGAGGCTCGCCGCCCAGGATGTCGATGCGCACGTCCCCGTGAGCGGCCCGGATGCGCTCCCAGACCGCCAGCCACTCCGCGGGCGGCAGGATGCGGTGCTGCTTGGCCAGCTTTTCCCAGAGTCCCTCGAGCTCCCACCAGCAGTAGGGGCAGCGGTAGCTGCAGCCGTACCAGAGGTCCCAGGTGAAGGTGACCGCCCCTTCGGAGAGCCGCCAGGCGTTGGGCATCAGTCCTTCCGGGCCGCGGCGAAGACATGGTCCAGGCCGGCGACGACCTTGCGGCTGGAGAGCTCCTCGAAGCGGGTGAAGCCGGCGGACTCGAGCAGTTCGGGCAGGCATTTCTTCGTGGGCACCCAGACCGGCCGTATGATGGAAGGGGCGATGCGCTCCGGCCCCCAGAGCAAAGCGCTGCCCGGCGCGCGCTTGTCCACCAGAAGGCTCAGGAAGACCCGGTCCGCCACCGCCGCGGTCTTCTCCAGGAGCAAGGCCGGATGGGGCACGTGGTCCAGCATGTCCAGCAGGAAGGCCCAGTCGAAGCGCCGGCCCGCCAGGGCGGGTTCCTGCGCGGCCCAGTGGTCCATGACGAAGGCGTTGACGGTGCGGAAGGCGACGCCGGAGAGCCCCAGCGTCTGCTGGGCGAAATCGGCCCGGCGGATGGAGGGGGCGTCAGTGTCGATGCCGTAGACCAACGCCGCGCCCTGGGCCTTGGCCTGGAGGGCGTGCCAGCCGTCCGAGCAGCCCACGTCGAGCACGGTCTTGCCCTTGAGCTCCAGCGGGATGCGGGCCTGGCGCTTGGGCATGGTCTTCTGGGGCACGTCCCGGCCCGGGGAATCGTCGGGGTACACGTCGCGCGTGCCCAGGCCGCGCAGCTCGATCTGGTGGTGCCAAGGCCCCAGCATACGGATCTGGCGGGCCAGCTGGCGGCCGGGGGCGGCGCGGCCGGGCTCGGCTTCGAGGCACTCGGCGACCAGGCGGCGCAGGGCGGCCGGGTTCTTCAGGGTGCGGCGGTTGACGGCCAGGCGCGGGCCGCCCATGGAGAGCACCCTCTCGCAGAGCTCCTGGAAGCGGCGCACGCGCTCGACATAGGTGTTGCCGCCGTCGGGGGTCTGCCACTTCTCGTGCTGGGACGAGGCCAGGCTTGCGGCCAGCGGAGTGCCGGGCTGGAGCAGGGTCGTCGGCGAGGTCAGGCGCACCTCCGCGATGTCCTGCCGGCTGCGCTCCAAAAAGCCGATGGTCTCGCGCAGGTCCGCGCGGGTCTCCGCGGGCAGGCCGACCATCACGTTGAGGGAGACGGGGATGCCGTGACTACGGCAGCTCCGCAGCACGCGCGCGGCCAGCGCGTTGCTGAAGAAGCCCTTGCGCACGGAGCGGCGCACGCGCTCGGAGCCGCTCTCCAGGCCGGTGCCGAAGCTGTTGCAGCGGGCCCGGGACAGCTTGGCGATGAGCGCGTCGGTCATCTCCGGCCGGATGATGAAGTCCCCGCCCCAGGCCACGGGCGGCTCCGGATAGGCGGCCAGGAGACGGTCGCAGAAGGCCTCCAGGGCGGCCATGTCGCCGTTGAGCAGGCGGTCGTAGTGGCGGAAATGGACCAGGCCGGGGTGGCGCTCGTGTTGGTGCCGGTACTCGGCCAGCCAGCGTTCGGCGCTCATGGAGCGGTACTTGCGGACCGTCACCCAGTCCTGGCAGAAAGAGCAGCGCTTGGGACAGCCGCGGGACACGCTGAGGCGCGCGGTGGTTCGGTCCGAGTAGCGCTTGAAGTCGTAGTCCGAGTAGTCGAGGAAGGGCAGCTCGTCGAGGTCCTCCATGAAGGGGCCCTGGGTTGCGTCTACGACGCGGTCCTCCAGGGGAAAGCGCCGGGCCAGGGCCGCGGGCAAGGCGAGCTCGTCTTCTCCCAGGATTAGGCAGTCGAAGGGCATGACCTTCTGGCCGTAGGCGTCGCTGGCGTCCTGCTCGGCCCGCCAGCGCCGCGCCGCGTCCGGGTCAGGGCTGCTCAGGCCCGAGGCGACGAGGGGCAGGCCGGGAGCCTGGGCTTGGAGCAGGCGGGCCATGGCCGCGGCGGCGGCGTAGACGTTGCCGGCCTTGAAGACCACGGCGTCGGGCTTGCCGGCGAGTATGCCCGCCGCGTGGCGGCGCAGGCGCTGCTCCTCCAGCAGGGGGATGGCCGCGGCGGGGTCGGCGGAATGGTCGGTGAGGCGGAACTTCCAGAAGGGCCGCTGCTTGAAGGTCTCGTGGAAGAGCTCGTTGTTGACGTCGCGGACCGTGACCTCATGGCCTGCCCGCCTGAGCACGGCCGCGCACAGGGCCAGCTCCATGGGCGGGGTGTCGCGCGGCTGCGGCGGCATCTGGACGAGAGTGATTTTCATGGCCTAAAGCGGAAGCGGATGTCTAGCGCGCATCTGCAACGCGCGACTGATGGATTCCCTCGAGGATGAACATGCGCATCAGGATCTGATAAGGTACTCCACGCCATTGGGCCAAGGCCTTTAGTTCCTTGATCGTCTCTTCTTCTAGCGCGACGCTCGTGGGCAATTTCCTTTTCTTCTTAAGACGGCGAGCCGCGGCGAGAATCTTTTTTTCCTCGTACTGGGATGGGGCCTTATATTCACTGAGAGACTTCGCGTAGATATGCTTCATAGAGTTCTTTCTCCTTCTTGTGGGCGGGCCGCGCGCTTATGGGTCGGATCTCCCCGTCACGCAGGGTGAAGACCACGTGCAGTATTCTGCCCAGGTAGGTAGGCCCCACGATGCCAAGTCTTTGCTCTGGGACCTCGGGGCTTACCTGGATGCCCAATGGCGCTGCCTGGCCTGAGAGGAAGACCTCTTCGGTTTCGATGGTAGTAACCGCGTGCTTGCTGACGCTCTTGGTTCTATTGCCCTCATCCCAATCGAAGCGGAAGCCGGCGGTTTCCTGCAGCCAGAGGACCAGCCACTCGACAAACCTGAATTTGGCCATCTCTTAGTATAGTGTACTACACTATCTCATTGTTCGCCAGGGCCAGCTCTGATCCCTCGGCATCATATCCACTCGATATGGTCGCGCCAATGGTCCACCAAGGCCCCGGACAGGCAGAAGTCCGTGCACTTGCCCCGCTGGGTGCGCGCCAGGATGCGCTTGCGGAACTCCTGCATGGCCGGGCTGTTCCAGCCCTCCATGAGGGACTGCTTCTCGCAGTGGCCGATGTCCATGTGCCGGCCGTCCCGGATGCAGTGCCAGTTGGGCACCAGGCCGCCGCCCTCGCGGATGATCAGCAGCTTCCAGGGAGAGAGGCAGTGGAAAGGCGGGATGGGAGCCTCGGCCTTGGGCGCCGTCGCGGGCTGGGGCTCGGCTCGGGAGCCGTCCAGCATCCCGGCGGGCGGGAAAGGCAGGTTGTCGCCGAAGCGCAGCTTATAACGCGCCGCCTTCTCCGCGGCCAAAGCGCGCTGGCGCTGAAGCTCGGCCCAGGTCTCCGGGGTCCCCCGCTCGAAGATGTCCTCCTCCACTGGATTGGCGCCGATCACGATGTGGCTCAGGTCAAGGATGTCGAAGCGGTGCTCGTGGGCGAAATCAACCATCGCGGCCACCTGGCGGTAGTTCGAGCGCATCACCAGCATGTGCAGCTCCAGGCGCACGTAGGGCTGGTTCTGGCGCACGCGCTCCTCGTTGAAGCAGGAGATGCCTTGGAGGAGCTTCTCCCAAGAGCCCCCGCAGCGGATCTTCTCGAACATCTCCTTATCAGCCCCGTCGATGGAGATGCGCACGTGTACCCGGTTGCGCACCAGGAGCTCAGCCCACTTCCGGTCTATGAGCAAACCGTTGGTGATGATGTTCTGGGAGAGGTGCGGGTTCCGGCCCCCGCTCTCGATGAGCTCGGGCAAACCGGCGACGATCAAAGGCTCGCCGCCCTGCCACTGCAGGTCCGAGAGGTAAGGGGTCATGGCCTTGACCTCGGAGATGGTCTTGGCCGAGACGGACCAGGGCTTGTCGTCCGGCATCACGCACATGGAGCAGCGGATGTTGCACTGGTTGGTCAGGCGCACGGTGAGCCGGTTGGGGTGGGACTTGAGCTCGGTGCGGCCCTCCGTGATCTCCCGCTCGTTGAGCATCTGATTGCGCAGATAGGGGTCCTGGGAGGAAGCAAAGCGCGCTTCCAGCTCAGCCTGCTTGGCCAGGGCCTCGTCCATGCGGCCCAGGCGGCGGTAAAGATGGACCAGAAGCACGCGGGCCCGGAACTCCTTTTCTTCGGAGAGCGCCCCGGTCTCCACGCAGCGATGCAGGCGAGCCGCGGTCCCGGCGAAGTCCCCGGCTTCGTAGAGGGTCCTGGCCCAGGCCTCGTGCAGGCGCGCCGCGTCCATGGGCTTGGCCTGGGGCGGCAGCTGGGACTCCGCTTCGGCGAAGCGTCCCTCCAGGGCCAGCTGGCGGACCCCGTCGGCTTCTATGGCGCGCAAAAGCTGCTGCATGGCTGTTCTCCTAATCCGCCCGGCACTCCGCGACAAGCTTGTCGATACCGTCCCGGCTCTTGATGACCCGGCGGTTGACCGCCAGCTTCATCCCCGGGACGTCCAGCATCCGGCGGCAGAACTCCTCGAAGCGCCGGACCCGCTCCGGATAATCGTTGCTCCCGTCCTCCGTCTCCCATTTCTCCGGGTGCGAGCTCTTCAGGTTGAAGCGGCCCGGGGCCGTGTCGAGCGGCGTGCCCGGCGGGATGTGCGTGGTGGGAGCGGTCAGGCGCACCTCCCAGATGTTCGAGGCGTTGCGCTCGACGAAAGCGATGGTCTCCTGCAGGTCCTGCCGCGTCTCCGCGGGCAGCCCGATCATCACGTTGACCGAGGCGTGGATGCGGTGCTTGCGGCAGGAGGCGAAGACCTTCTCCGCCAAAGCGTTGCTGAAGAAGCCCTTGCCGATGGCGGCCCGGACGCGCTCGGAGCCGCTCTCCAGCCCCACGCCCATGTTGTTGCAGCCGGCGCGGGCGAGCTTGGCCACCATCTCCTCGGTGAGCTCCGGCTTGAGCACGAAGTCCGCGCCCCAATAGACCGGAGCCTCGCGCCACTGGGCGATCACCCGGTCGCAGAAGCGCTCCAGCGCGGCCATGTCCCCGTCGAGGAGCCGATCGCAGTAGCGCAGGTGCCGCACGCCCGGGTTGCGCGCGTGCTGGACGCGGTACTCCTCGAACCAGCGGTCCCCGCTCATGCTTCGGAACTTGCCGGTCCAGACCCAGTCCCTGCAGTAGGCGCAGCGGAAAGGACAGCCGCGCGACACGGAGAAGCGGATGGTCTTGGGGTCCGAGTAGCGGTTGAAGTCGTAGTCCGTGAAGTCGTAGTGGGGCAGGCTGTCCAGGTCCTCCAGCCAAGGGCCGCGGCTGGTGTCTATGACCTTGCCTTCCACGCAGAAGCGCTTGAGCCCTTCCCCAGAGAGCGCCGCGGGCAAGGCCAGGTCGTCCTCGCCTATTATGAGCCGGTCGAAAGGCACGATGGCGCGGCCGCGCTCGTCGCAGAGTCCCTGCTGCTCCTTCCAGCGCTTCAGGGAGACCGGGTCCGTGGAGACCAGGCCTGAGCCCATGAGCGGCAGGTCCGGAGCCAGAGCCTTGAGCTGCCGAGCCATTTCCTCGGCGCCGCGGCAGGAATGCTCGGCCTTGAACACCACGGCCTCGGGCTTGGAGGCGAGGATGTCCTGCGCATAGCAGGCGAGCTTGGAGCTTTCCTCCTCGGCTATGGCTGAGTGCGGGTCCTTCGAGTGCGCGGTCAGGGCGAATTTCCAGTGGGGGCGGGACTTGAAGGTCTCGTGGAAGAGCTCGTTGCTGACGTCGAAGGCGCGCACCTCGTGCCCGTCCCGGCGCAGCAGCGCCGCGGTCAGCGCCATCTCGAAGGGCGGGGTGTCCCGGGGGCAGGGCGGCGTCTGGACCAGCGCGAGCCTCATCCGCATCCCTCCACGAGCCAGCGGGACTCGCCGCAAGGGCAGAAATCCATGGGGCAGGGTCGGGGGCAGGCGGAGGCCGCGAAGCCCTCGACGAGGCTGCCCAGGCGCAGCTCCGGCTTCTGGGGGACCTGTGTGCACCGGTACACGTCGCCCAGCTGGTTGATGTGGAAGTAGGACTGGCCGGAGCGGCAGGGCCTGCCGCGCGGGCTCTGGTCGCCCATGGCGTAGTCCAGGTCCGCGCTCAGGGCGGAGCGGGTCTCCTGGTTGAGCTCGTCGATGAGGCGCCGCTCCTCGGCCGTGTAGGCGGCGGGGTACCGGCGGCCTTCATAGGAGCCGACCATGGGCTGGACGCGGGTGATCAGGCCCTCGGACTTGAGCTCCCGGCAGTAGCGCGGGAGGTCCTTGAGATGCGGCGGGTAGGCCACGATGCAGACGCTGCAGTTGCGCAGGCCCAGCCCCTGGACGAAGAGCGCCCGGCGCAGGAAGCCCGCGAAGTCCGGGTCCTCGGTGGGATGGTAGCTCAACTGCACGCTGCCCCGTGCCATGTCCACCTGCTTGGCGAAGCTCTCCCATGGCGGGATGTCCCAGGATAGATTGGTGTTGAAGTTCCAGCGGTGCCAGCGGCCCAGGGCGGACATCAGCTCCGCGAACTGGGGATAGACCGTGGGCTCGCCGCCGTTGAAGGTGACGTAGCACTCCCCCAGGTCCTCGTGGATCCTGCCCCAGGCCTTCTGCAGCCCGTCCAATGCGGGAAGGCGGTTCAAGCCCGCCAGCTTTTTCCAATCTTCGTGGAAGATGCAATACGGGCAGCGATAGTTGCAGGCCACGTGGAAGTTCCAATCGAAGACCACTCCGGAGGCGCAGTCCGCCAGCGTCTTGCGCTTGACCTCTTCCGGGACCGTGATCCGGCTGTTGCGGAGGACCGGCCCGGGGACGGCCGCCTGCTTGGCGAAGACCTCGCGCAGGCGGCGGTTATCCGATTGGTACCAGTTGGGGCACTTGGCGCAGTAAGGCATCAGGCGGCCGGAGAGCAGGCTCTCTCTGACCTCCCCCATGTCCTGATGGAACCAGGCCTCCTCGAAGCTCACCCGGTGCAGGTCGCCCTTGGTCTGCGCGCCCTCGCCGTAGCAGCAGGGCGAGATGAAGCCGTTGGGGGTTATGGTCGCGTAGAACCAGGGGAAGTAGCAGGGCACGCGGGCTTGCGGGGGGCCGGAGGGCGGCTGCGCCGGCGCCGCTGCCTGCGGCGGGTCTTGGTAGGTGATTTGGAAATCATGGGAGATCCCGTAGGAGTCGAGCAAGTCTTTGTACTTGGGTACAAGCTCCCGATATTGCCGCTTGTCCTCCTCGCGCATCTCCAGGTCTTGGACGAACTCGGGATAAGGGGCGTTGTGCATGGGGAAGACCCCCACGTTGCCCACCCCGTGGGCCTTGGCGAGCTCGATGATCCGGTCGATCTGCCGAAAACTGCGCCGGGTCAGCACCACGTGGAAGCTCAGGTACGGCGTCTTGCGCTGGAGCGCGGACTTGAATCGGTTGAGCCGTTCCAGGGCCTGCGTCACGCGCGCGAAGCTCCCCGGCAGGTCCGTGATGTAGTCGTGTGTCTCGGCGTCGCCGCCGTGCAGGCTGAAGATGATCTCGTTCCAGCCGGAGCGCACGAAGCCCTCGGCCAGGGCCTCGTCGATCAAGGTCCCGTTGGTCAGCAACGTGCAGACCACCTCTTTCTCGGCGATGAGGGGGAACATGCGGGTGAGCAGCCGGCGCTTGAGCAGCGGCTCGCCTCCGCCGCGGAAGAAGATGCGGCGCGTGCCCATCTCGACTGCCTTCTCCAGGATCTCATACCAGCGGTCGTCGGAGAGGTCCTTGGCGCGGCGGTAGTAGTCCGCGGACTCGGCCTTCTTGCGGCAGAACCGGCAGTTCACGTTGCAGGCCGTGATCGGGCTGACCTCCATGTAGTAAGGGGCCCGGGGCTTGCCCGCGAACCAGGAGGCCACGATCTCGGCCTTGGGCTCGTCCAGCTCCTTTTCCGTGTCGCTCATCCTTGGAGTCCTTTGACCCGGCTGAGTACGAACTCGTTGGTCGGGTCCTCCTTCAGGTAGCTGCGGTAGCGCTCCAGCGCCAGCGCCGGCTCCCGGCGCGCCTCGTGGTAGCCGGCCATGGAGAAGTCCAGGTAGGCGGGCAGGGGCATGTCCAGGCCGTCGACCATCCGCGCTCCCAAGGACGAGGCCAGCTCGCGGAAGGCCCGGAAGCGCTCCAGGCGCACCGGGTAGGTGTTGCGGCCGTCCTGCGACTGCCAATAGAGGGGGTCCTGGCCCTTGGCCACGCCCCACTTCTCCGGGTCGCGCAGCAGCGGACCGTCGAGATGGGCCAAGGTGTAGCTGGGGAAGACTTGGTGGATGTAGGGGTGCATCTCCCGGAGGAAGTCCAAAGTGGCGGCGAAGTCCTCGTCGGTCTCGCCGGGATGGCCGAACATGAAGTTGCCCCGGGTCTTGAGGCCGGCGCGGTCTATGTTCTTGAGCACGGTCTTCATCTGCTCCACGGTCTGGCCCTTGCCCATCAGGTCCAAGACCTTCTGCGAGCCGGATTCCAGGCCGAGGATGAGCAGCCGGCAGCCCGCTTCGCGGAGCTTCACGCAGAGCTCGTAGGTCATCTCCGGGCGGACGAGCGCGTTGCACTCCTTCCAGGGCAGCTTGGGCCCGGGACCTGCGGCCAGCAGCTCGGCCAGGCGGGCCAGCTTGCGCATGTCGCCGTTGATGAGCAGGTCGTAGAATTTGATCTCGCTGTCCGGGTGTCCCAGGCTGGGCATGACCTTGCGCTGGTGCATGATCTCGGCGTGGACGCGTTCCCCGCTCATCTGGCGGAAGCCCTTCCAGGCGGTCCAGTGCCCGCAGTAGGAGCAGTGCCGCACGCAGCCGCGGCTGCTCATCAGCGGCAGGTCGTGCGGCCCCAGCTGGGGCGTGCCGTAGAGGCTCATGTCGAACGGGGAGAAATCCGCGAAAGGCAGAGTGTCGAGGTCTACCGGAGCTCTCAGCCCGGTGGACAGGGGGCGGCCCCGCGCGTCTCGGATGAAGAGGCCGGGACAGCCCGGCGGGGCGCAGCCCGCGGCGAGCGCGGCCAAGGGGTGCTCGCCGTCGCCCGGGACCACGGCGTCCACCTCTTTGCGGCCCAAGATGGTCTCCACGGTGCTCGGAGTCGTGGTGAAGATCTGTCCGCCGAAAACGACCAATGCGTCGGGCCGCCGGGCCTTGATCCAGCGGGCCAGGATCAGGCTGGCCGCGAAGGAGCAGGCGGTCACCGAGAAGCCGGCCACGGGCGCGGGCGAGGAGACGATGCGCTCCAGGAAGCGAGCTTCGATGAAGCCGCGGTCCTGCTCCAGGATCTGGGCGGCCAGCTCCTCTCCGGCCCAAACCGTGTTGGTCTCCTCGGACCAGAGATTGTGGCCCGGCCTGTGGCGGCGGTGGTAGAGCTCCACGCTGATGTCCATGACCTCGGAGTCCAGGCCTTCCCGGCGCAGGAAGGCGTAGAGCTGGGCCAAGGCCAAAGGCGGCTCGCAGGCGGCCAGCGGCATCTGGATGAGGAAGACCTTACCGCGGGGCACCGGTCTCCTCCTGTACCAGCCACTGCGATTCGAAGGGGCACCATTCCTGCATGCAGGGCCGGGGCTCCGGCCACAGGGCGAAATCCGGGGCGAAGAAGTCCCCGAGGGCGCGGTCTTCGTGGCGAGTGCAGCGGTCCACCATGCCGTCGCCGCGGATGAGCGCGTAGCGCTGGCCCGCGCGGCACAGCTTGCCCTTGGGCGTCAGCTCCTGGAGCTGAAAGCCCAGCTTCTGGTCCGAGGTGTCCTTGTTGGGGGAGATTTCCGCTATGGCCCGCTTCTCTCCCTCGTCGTTGCCGAGGTGTTGGCCCGACATCAGGGGCAGGGGCACCAGGATCAGGCCGTGCTCCGCGAAGCGGGCCTGGTACTCCGGCATGCGGTCCATCTGCTTGGGGTCGGCCACGAAATACACCGAGCGCTTGGGCGGCCAGCGCTGAGGGAGGTAGTCGCGGACCGCCACGGCCTTGGCGAGGAAATCCTCGAAAGAGACCTGCGTGGGATGGAAGGTCGCCGAGATTTTGAAGACATCGGGGCTCAGTCCCGGGACCAGGCGCTCCACCTGCCAGGCGAGGTTGGTGCACAGGTCCACCGTGTGCAGCGCGGCCAGGGCTTTGACCAGGTCGTAGAAGCCCGGATAGACGGATGGCTCGCCGCCCGACATGTAGATGTAGCAGCGGCCGTAGCGCTGCCGCATGCGCTGCCAGGCCGCCAGCCAGTCTCCGACGGGGCGCGGCTTACCCGCGGGCGGCAGGACGCAGTACGGGCAGCTGTAGCCGCAGGCGTAGGTCAGGTCCAGGCCGAAATGCACGGTCTGGGGGAGGTCATCTGCGGGCATGCGCGTCCTCCCCCAGCCAGCGCCGGATCTCGGAGTTGTTGTCGGCGTACATGGTCGTGCAGTCCTTGCAGAAGGGCAGGAGCTTGCCTTCGGCCATGGCCGCCCGGTACTCGCGGGCGTCGCCTTCCTCCCAGGCCTGCCGGAAGGTCACGGTGTTGAGGTTGGCGCGCGAGCGGTGGGTCTCCTCCGCGTAGCAGCAGGGCACGATGCTCCCGCCTGGAGTGATGGAGGCCTGGTACCACGGGTAGAAGCAGGGAATGCCTTCCGGCCGCGGGGCGGGGCCGGCCTCGCGCCGCACGTAGTCGGAGCGCCGGAACCTGTCGAAGTTGTGCGATATGCCGTAGCGCCCGAGTTTCTCCAGGCAGTCGGGCAGCAAAGCCGAGAAGCGCTCCTCCAGGTCCGGGGTCATCAGCAGGTGCCGCGCGCTCTCGTCGCGCAGGCTCATGGAGTCGAGTTCCAGGTGTTCCACGCCCTCGCGGTGCGCCAGCTCGATGAGCGGCGCGAGGCGGTCGTGGTTGGCCTTGGTCAGCACGCAGTGGAAGGCCAGACGCGGCAGAGACGAGCCGGTCGCGGCCTTGGCCGCGCGCAGCCGCGCCAGGCCCGCCATCACCGAATCGAATACGCCGGGCCGGGCGCGCAGGAAATCGTGGGTCGCGGCGTCCGGGCCATCGAGGCTGATGGTGACCTGATCCCAGCGGGTCGCCACGAAGAGGCGCGCCAGCTCGTCGTCGATGTGGGTCCCGTTGGTGACGAGGTGGCCGCAGGCTCCCCGCACCTTCACCAAAGGCACGAGCCGGCGCATGAGCTCGCGGCGCAGCAGGGGCTCGCCGCCGCCCTTGATGAAGACGAAGCGCACTCCCATGGACAGGGCCTCGTCCGCCAGCTCCAGCCAGCGCTGGTCCGAAAGCTCGGTGTTACGCTCGCGATAGGTCTTCAAGCCGTCCTGCCTGCGGCAGAACAGGCAGTTGAGGTCGCAGGCCATGGTGGGGCTCAGATGCAAGGTGTGTGGCCCTTGCGGGACGGCGCGCTCCAGCCAATCGCGCAGGCGTTGCACCAGTTCGCAGTCCTTGGTCATCGCGGCTCCGGGACCGCATAGGTCTCGAATCTCCAGAGGGGCTTCCAAGTCTGCTCCTCGCCCTGGAGCATCGGTTTCCAGCAGGAGCAGGCTGCCAGGTCGCAGGGCCGGGCCTCGTCGAACAGGCGGAAGCCGGGGTCGAGGAGGTTGCCCACGAGGAATTCCTTGCGCCTCTCCGGCGGGACCGGGGTGCAGCAGCGCACCACGCTGCAGTCGGGCTGGATCTTGGCGTAGACCGCGCCGTGCAGGCAGAGCCGGGTCTTGGCCTCGGGCAGGCGGTCCTGCTTCTCTACGTACCAGTCGAAATAGCGCTTGTTGACCTCATGGATGTGGCCCGGGGCAGTGGCGTCGATCGCGACTTTGAGCAGGCGCTTTTCCTCGTCGCTGTAGGAGTCCGGATAGGGCTTGTCCTGGTGCCGGCCGCGGAAGGGCAAGAGCACGGAATCGAGGCCCTGGGAGGCGAAGAAGTCCTTGGCCGCGATGAGCTTGTCCAGCAGGGGGGGGTAGCCCACCATGTGCACCGAGCCCATGAAACCGTGCGATTGGAGCAGGCGGCATTTGGCCGCGAACTCCTGCATGTCCCGGTAGAAGCCGGGATGAAAGCTGGGCTCGATGCGCGCCGCGCCCTGCGGCACGCGCCGGATGAATTCCTCCGCATCCCAGTACATGTTGGAGGAGAGGTCCAGGAAGTGCCGCTGGCCGAGCCGTTCGAGCAGCTTCATGAAATCGGGGTAGGTGAAGGGCTCGCCGCCTGCGAACTTGATGATGCAGCTGCCGTAACGGTCGTAGATCCGGTCCCAGGCCGCGATCAACCGGTCCAAGCCCGGGTAGGAGTTCTCCAGGAAGACGTCCTTCTGCCCGGTGGTGATGAAGCAGTAGGGGCAGCGGTAGTTGCAGGAATGGTGGATGGTCCAGGTCAGGAACAGGCGCTGGTTCATGGGGCGGGGCGCTCCACGATGTAGCTCAAGCCGCCCGGGACAGAGGCCGCGGTCACTTCCACGCCGAGCACGGTCTGCTTCTGCCCGGGCCGCAGGACCAGTTGGTTGAGAGGCAGGCCCTGGATGACTTCGGCCGGGCCGGCCACCACGGTCTGCGGCCGGGAGACGCGCATGATGTCGGGCCGCGAGCAGGGTCCCGTGCCGGTGAGCAGGATGAGGTCGGCGGCAGGCAGGTCCTGGCTCTGACCCGCGGGGTCAATATAGATCAGGGGGCGGTCGGCGCGGGATTCTGGCATGGCTCCGTCCATCGGTTGTGGAACCGCTCGGCTTGGTCCACCAGCCAGCGGTACTCCCACTCGCAACAGTCGCAACGGCAGGGCCGCGGCGCTTCCCAGAGCGCCAGGTCCTGGTCGAAGAAGCTGCCGAGCGGCTCCCATCTTTGGGTCGCGTATTCTCCGCAACGGTAGACCGTGGCGTCGTCCTCGATGCGCACGTGCTGATAGCCGGCCCGGCACAGGCGGCCCTTGGGCGATTCGCGGCCGAGGATTTGGCGCACGAATTCCTTATGGGGGGCGTTGGCGTCGTTGTCCTCCACGTTGACCGAAGCGCCGGAGATGAGGGCGCGCTCCTCGGCCGTATAGCTCTCCGGATAGCGGCGGCCCTGGTAGTCTCCCTGGAAGGGGTTGACGACGAAGGTGAGCTCCTTCCGCGCGAAGAGCTCCCGGAATCCGGCGAGGCGGCCCAGCAGGTCGGGGTAGGCCACCAACCGGTTGATGTAGGAGAAGCCTGCGTCGCGCACCAGCTGCGCACGCTCCAAGAAGGCTTGCGTGTCCACGGAATGGGGATGAAAGCTGATCTCGAAGCTCAAGCGTTCGCGGCGCGCGCGCGCCAGGAACCGCGCCAGGCGCTCGCGCGGCCAGGACAGGTTGGTGTCGAAGGCGACCCAGAACCAATCCCCAAGCTTGAGCACCAGCTCATCGAAGCCGGGGTAGATGGTGGGCTCGCCTCCGGTCATGATGATGTTGCCCTCGCCGTGGCGCCGGTGCATGCGCTCCCAGCCCTCCAGCCATTGCGCGGCGCTATAATGCTGCGCGGTCTGGCGCCGGTCGGTGGGGACCAGGCCGTAGACGCAGTAGGGACAACGGTAATTGCAGCGCCCGGAGACCATCCAGAAGTACTCTATGCGCCGCTGTTTGGGCCAAGAGCCGGCTGAGGGCTGGGGCATCGGGGAGTCCATTCTAATGGGGAAAAAGCGGCGGGCGGGCCTTCAAAAAGGATAGCATATAGCAACTTTGCAGCGCATGAGAGCCCTTTACATTCTCGCGTTCCTAATAACGGCCGCCGCAGTCCTTATCGGCACGGAGATGCTCCTCTACTCGCAGAACACCTTGCTGCGCAACGGGGCTTGGCTCTCCACCAAAAGGACGTTGGAAGTGACGACTTGGGGCTCGGACAGCTTCCTCATCACGCGGCCGGCCCTAAGCCGCAACCGGCTCGACCTCGGGGCTTGGTCGGGCGGCAACGAGCTGATCAGCAGGGAGAGCTTCACGCCCCGGCGCATCAGTCTGCGCCTGCGCCTGGATCCGGACGCCTATCTCGCCGTCCTATTCGACCGGACCGCCTCCGGCTTTCTCGCGGTGCGGCTCAGCCGCAAGCCGGACTACCCCAACGCATTCCTGCGCGGCCGGCCGGAGGGCCGCATCCTATCGGCTGAGCCGCTGGCCTGGCCTCTCCTGGACGGCGCCTGGCACCGGCTGGTCCTGGATTTCGGCGCCGGCGGCCTCTCGGTCAGCCTGGACGCTCAGGCGCCCATCGCGCTGCCGCAGGCCGCGGCCGCGGCCGGGGCCTGCGGGCTGCGCAGCGGGATGCGCAGCGCCGTCGTAGACGACATCGTCGTCGAGGACGTCCAGGGGCGCGTGTTGCGGGAGTCCTTCCGGAACACCAAGCATTGGCCGCGGATACTGTTGTGCAACTGCTTGTTGGTTCTCGTCCTCTTCGCCTGTCTGCGCGGCCGGGTGCATGCCTTCGCCGCCTGCAGCCTCGTGCTGGCCGTGTGCGGTTCGCTCTGGCTGACGTTCGACTACTTCCACTGGTCCCGGCTGGAGCTCGATGTGTTGTCCCGCCCGCTCTCCGGCGCGGCGCGGCGCAGCGCCTTGGAGAGGGCTGAGGCGGCGCGCTACGCCTTTTTCGCCGGCTGGGACAGACTCATGGGAGGCGAAGTCGCGACGCGGGAGGCGCTGCTCGCGCAGGGCTATGCCGCTGTCACGACCGGCGTGGGCCCTATCTTCTGCGGCCGGGGTCCGGGAGAGCGACCCATGCAGCTGCAGCCGGGGCCTGGTCTCGAGGAACTGTTCAGCGCAAAAAAGACGGCCTATCGCATACTCTTCGTGGGCACTTCGCAGGCGGTCGGGGCCGGGGCCCCGCGCTTGGCCGACACCTTCCCTTTCCTGACCCATGCGGCTTTGGTCAAGGCGCTGGGACCGTCCCGCCCCATCGAGACGCTCAACATGGCGGTCTCTGGCTCGGATTCCGTGGCCCTGCTGGACGACTACCGCCGCCTCTACTCGCGCTTCCGGCCGGACCTCGTGGTCCTGGACCTTTCCAGCAACGACCGCCCCGAACAACTGGCTTCGGGCATCGAGGGCTTTTTGAGCTTGAACAAGGCCGCTGGGATCCGCTCCATCCTCCTCAAGGAGGCCAACTCCAACGAGTCCCCCTATCCGGACGGGTTGCTGCGGAAGCACCGCCTTCTCGACGAGGCGGCCCGGCGGTACTCGGTCCCGGTCTACGACCTGCACGGCTTTCTCAACGCCCCGGCGGTGTTCCAGACGGGCTGGCTCTGGTGGGACCAGGTGCACCTGACGCCCTACGGCCAGGAGCTGGCGGCTGAGTGGCTGGCGCCGAAACTGCGCGCCGAGGCGATCTCCTACCGCCGGAAGTAGCGGCGCAGGATGGCCTGCGCGATGTTGTCGGCCAGGAGCTGGTTGCCTTTCGGGGTGCAGTGGCCGAAGTCCCCGCCGAAGAGGTCCCTGAAGTATTCCGCGTACGACTCCCGGCGCACCGCTTCCCGGAAGACCGCTTCGTTGTCGACGAACAGAGGCTCGTCTTCGTGCTCCGCGAATATCCGCTGCAAAGGCGCGGCGCTCAGCATGGGGTATTGCACGCAGACCAGCCGGATGCCCTTGGCGTCCAGCAGCTCCTTGAGCCGGAGGTAGTTCCTGACCGTGACCGGACTGTGCCGGGCCCGCAGCTCTCTGGCCCGGTCTTGATACCGCCGGGCCGACTCGCCGCGACCCGTGCGGGAATAGAGCAGACCCAGGGCCGCGCAGGCCCAGTCGTTTTCCGGGTCGAGTTCCAGGGCCTTCTGATACCAGCGCTCGGCGGCCGCGTCGTCGCCGTGGTCCTTGTAGAACCCGGCCAGCTCGAAGCGCGCCCGAGCGTCCCAAGGCTTCCACACGGCGGCCTGTTTGAACATCTTCTCGGCCATAGCCGCCCGGCCCTGTGCATTGTAGATCCGGGCCAGGCCCGAGCAGGGGTCTCCGCCCCCGAAGACGCGGCCGGAGCCGAGCCGGATGGAGCGCTGGAAGGCTCGCTCAGCCTGGGTGAATTTGCCCTGACTCTGGTAGACCACGCCCAGCTCGTTGTAGGCGACGGCGTCTTCCGGGTCGACGCGCAGCGCCTGGGCGTAGGACTCCTCAGCGCGGGCATAGTCGCGGCGGGACATGGCGGCGCGGGCGGATTGGATGAAGGCGAACCCCCGCCCGGGCGGAGGGCTCGGGGGGGGGCGCCTCGGCGCCGGCTCCGGGGGCGGACCCGCGGCCGCGGGATGGTCAGGTGGGGCGAAGACCCCCCCGGTCTCCAGCGCGGGGGCGGGCGGCGGCGGGCGCCGCCCGCGCGACGCATACAGCCACCAGAGGCGGGCCCAGCGATAGAGCCGGAAATGCTTGTACCAGGAGTTCCTGGGGTCGATGACCTCGTCGCCGTACCTGATCCCGAAGTCGTTGACTCCCATCATGGCGACCACCATGTCCGGATGATACTCCTCCAGGTCGGCCGCCAGCCGCGCCAGGATGTCCGTGGTGTTGCCCCCGGGGATGCCCTTGTCTATCACGCTGAACCGCATCCCGGTCATCCTGGAGTTGAGAGCGCCCTCCAGGAAGCGCGGGTACTCGTTCCAGGTCGTGGATTCGCCCAGGCACATGATGCGGTAGCCGTCCTGGCGCCGCAAGGCGAGGGAGTTCCCCCGCTCGTGCAGGAACCGCATCACGGCTCCGCCCGCGCGCAGAGCGGCTTCGAGGGCCGCCAAAGTGAGACAGAGGCTCACCAGCGCCAGGAGCAGCTTGGAGCCTAGGCGGCCGTCCGTCCGTCTCCCGGGGCGCGTCAGCGCCATGATCTATTGCCGGCCCTGCCGGCGGAAGTACCGGCGCAGGATCGCCTCCGAGATGTTGTCCGCCAGGAGCTGGTTGCCTTTCGGGGTGCAGTGGCCAAAGTCTCCTCCGAAGAGATCCGTGAAGTATTCCGCGTATGACTCCCTGCGCACCGCTTCCCGGAAGACCGCCTCGTTGTCGACGAACAGAGGCTCGTCCGGGAGCCCCGCGAAGATCCTGCGCAGCGGGGAGACGCTCATCATGGGGTACTGGACGCAGACCAGCCGGATGCTCTTGGCGTCGAGCAGCTCTTTTAACCGGAGGTAGTTCCGGGCGGTCATGGGGTTGGCGCGCGTGCGCAGTTCGGACGTCTTTCTTTCGTAGAGTCGCGCCTGGGCGGCGTCGCCAAGCCGGGCGTAGAGCAAGGACAGCGCGGCGCAGGCCCAGTCATTGCCGGGGTCGAGCTCGATCGCCTCCCGGTAATACCTCTGCGCGTCCGAGAGATGGCCTTGGTCCCGGTAGAACTCGGCCAGCTCGAAGCGGGCCTTGTCATCGCGAGGTTTGAGCTCCAGGGCCTTGCGGAACATGGCTTCCGCGTCCTTGAGGCGCCCCTCATCCTTGTATATCCGGCCTAAGCCTAAAGCGGCGTCGCCGCTGCCTGCGATATGCCGACCGGCCAGCTGGACGGAGCGTGCGAAGGCTTTTCTGGCCTGGGGGTATTTGTGCTGGCTCTTGTAGATGACGCCGAGCTCGTTGAGGGCGACGTCGTTGTGCGGGTCGGAGGCCGCGGTCTGCCGGAGCAGTCTCTCGGCCCGGGCATAGTCCTGCAGGGCCACCGCGGCCCGGGCCTCCTGGATGCGGTCGGCGTCGGGTCCGGGGGGCAAGACGAGCAGGTCGGTGGGCTTGGGCGGGCGGGCGTCCTGCGGCATGGGCTGGTCCGGCACGCGGCGGAATGTTCCGGGGTCCGGGCCGCGCTTGGGGGGGACCTTTCTTCCCGTGAGCTTGTTGGCGGCCTGCATCCACATGATGCGAGCCAGCCGGTAGATGCGCAGATGCCGGAACAGGAAGCCGCCGGCTTCGGGGATGTCCTCGTAGTATCTGACGGCGCCGAAGTCATTGATCCCCATCATGGCGACCACCATGTCGGGCCGGTGCCGCTCGAGCTCGGTCCGGGCCCGGTCCAGGACGTCCGAGCTGTTGGCTCCGGCCATGCCCGCGTCGATGACGGCGAAGCTCAGGCCAGCGCCGGACCTGTTGAGGGCGGCTTCGAGCGGCATGGGATACTGCCGCCAGGTGGTGGACTCGCCGAGGCAGACGATGCGATAGACGCCTTTTGCACGCGCCGCCTGGAGGTCCCGGCGCTGCTGTAGCAAGGTCGATGCGCAGCCGCCCAGACGCAGGGCGGCTTCGAACAGGACCAAGGCGCAGCCCAGCCCGATGAGCGCGGCCAGCAGTTTTCGGGAGGGTGCCGCCTCTGCCGGCCCGGCCGGATGCATTAGCGCTATAATATATCCCCTTTCGAGGCGCGTCAACCCATGCCAATCTCCCCTCAGCCTCGCTCCGGACTGAAGTCCAGGCTTTTCAGCTTGGCGCTGGGAGTGCTCTGCGCCGCGGTCCTGCTCGAGCTCGGGCTGCGGTTCGTGGGCCTGGGCTTCCTGTTCCTGCAGGAGCGGCGCAACCGCGTGACGCTGAGGCATCCGGGCGCCTATCGCATCCTCTGCGTGGGGGACTCCATGACCGCCGGAACCTACCCGCGCTATCTCGAGGAGATCCTCAACGCGCGGGGCGCGGGCCGCCGCTTCGCGGTCATAGACGAGGGCCGCCTCGCGACGACCTCGCGCCAGGCTTTGGCGACCTTGCCGGAGCATCTGGCCAAGTACCGGCCCGACATGGTGCTGGCCATGATGGGCGCCAACGATGTGGGAGAGGTCCTGCTCTACGGAGGGGTGCCGGCCTCCGGCGGCTCTTCCTTGAGGATCCTGCGCCTGGCGGGTTTCCTGCGCTACCTCGCGGCTCAGCGCTGGCCCGGACGGGCGGCGGCGCTTGCCCCGCGGATCTATGGCCCCCCCCAGCGCCGTTCCTCGCCCGAGGCCGAAGCCCGGACGGCTTCGGTCAAGGCCGGCCGTACTTTGCTCGATCAGGGGAAGGTCGCTGATGCGGCGGCGGCTTTTTCCCGGGCCCTGCGGCGTTTTCCGGAGGAGCCGGAGCTCCTCATCGGCTTGGGGGATTGCTACGCGGTTCTGGGGGAGAGCGACCGGCCCCGGAAGCTTTTCGAGCGGGCGGTGCGCCGGGCTCCGCCGGGTCTGCTGTATTTCGCGCTGCGGCGTCTGGGGTGGCACTGCCGGGAGCACGGTCAGTTCCAGGCCGCCGAGGACGCATTCCGGCGGGCCATGCGTCTGGAGCCCCGGCAGAGCAGCCCTTACCGGGAGCTGGGCATGATCTCTCTGCTCAGGGGCCGGTCCCTGGACGCTACCGCCTGGTTTGAAAAAGCCGTGGCAGTCGACCCCAGGAACAGCGGCTTGCTCGTGCTCCTGGGCGGCCATTACCTGCATATGGGGCGGCAGGCCGACGCCGCGCAGGCCTACCTGCGCGCGGCCGAGGCGGATCCCAACGACCCCCTCGCCCTCGGGGGGCTGGCCACCTGCTACGGGCTCCTGGGCCAGACGAAGCTCGCGCGCCAGGCCCGGGCCAAGGCCAACGCTCTGCGCGAGCGCCGCTTCGTGGCCATGACGCGGGATAACTATCGTCGGATCCTGCAGCTCGTCAGCGCGAGCGGCGCGCGGCTGGTCTGCATCCAGTACCCGCGGCGCAGCGTGGCGGAGCTGCGGAACCTATTCGACGACCCGTCCGGGATCATCTTCGTGGACAACGAGGCTCCCTTCGAGCGCGCCCTGCGCGCCGCGCCGCTGGGCGACTACTTCATCGATTTCTTCGGCGGCGATTTCGGGCACTGCACAGAGAAAGGCTACCGCCTGCTGGCGGCGGACATCGCGGACGTCATCTTGAAGGCGTTCCCGCCGCGGTAGGCCCGGGGTCCGGGGCCGGCAGCAGGCCGCTCTTGAGCAGATGCCGGGCCAGGACTTCGGCCACGATCCGGTGCGCGGCGTCGTTGGGGTGGATGTCGTCCGCCGCCTTGGGCGGCAGGTAGCGCAGGCGCTCGGCCCGTGGGAAGACCTCATGCAGGTCGATGCAGTCCGCGCCTGATCCCGCCACGACCCGCTTCAAGGTCTGGTACTCGGGGACTTCTTCCGAATGGAAGCGGAAGTACGGGAAGATCATGGTCAGCAGGGGGAGCTTGTGCTTGCGGCAGAGCTCCTGTATCGCATGAAGGTAGAATCGGCCGACTTCATCCGGGTAGAGCTCCGCCTTCCGCTGGCGCCGCGCCTCCAGGCCGGTCAGGAACAGCCGGTAGAGGCTGGAGCGGCAGTAGAGCCAGTTGTCGAGATGGCCTTTGAGCAGGCGCATGGGACGGTAGCAGTGCATCTTGCCGTCCACGCCCCGGAAGATGACGGGCGTGAGCTGGAGGTCATTGAGGCAGAAGCCGATCAGGATCATGTCCGGGTGGTAGTGGATGACCCGGCGCTCGAGATTGTGATAGTAGTCCGCTATGCCGTGCCCGCCGATGGAGCAGTTCCAGACCTCGGCCTTGAGGCCCAGGCGGTGGGCGAGTATGTCCTCGAGGAAGTCCGTGTAATGGCCGTACATGGTGATGGAGTCTCCCAAGGTGATGATGCGGAAGACCCCCGGCGCCTTCTTTATGACGCGTTCCTTGTCCCGCATGCCGAGAGAATTGGTGAAGCCGGGGAGGTTCGGGGCGAGGTCGAAGGGCAGGAAATCGGAGGGGATGAACAGGCTGTTGCTGGGGTAATCCGGAGAGCGGAAGGACTGCAGGGCGCAGAGACCCCGGAGCCGGCAATAGGCCTCTCCGGTCAGCAAGGCGAGCCAGAGCCCCGCCGCGGCGGCGGCCAAGGGCACGAGTATGAAGAAGACCGGGCGGGCGCGGGTCTTCATGGCGCGGCGGCGCGCCTGGGATGCTCCGGCGACTGCCAGAGCCGGTCCACCTGGTCTTCGTATCGGCCTGCGACCATGGCCTTCCAGCAGGCGCAGACCGCGGCGGTGCAGGGCTGGGGCCCGTCGTAGAGCCTGAGGTCCGGGTCCGTGATGCGGCCCAGCACGGTCACGTCGGGATGGCAGCAGCGCAGCACCGTGCCGTCGGGCAGGATCTTGGCGTAGAGCTCGCCCATGTGGCAGAGCCGGCCTTTGAGGTCCTTGCGGTCCTTGTCGCAGTCCGGGGCCTGGGCGAAGTCCTGCCACTGCCGGTTGATGGCCTTGCCCAAGGAGTCCCGGCTGTCCGCGATCTGCGCCTGGAGCAAGGCTTTCTCCTCGGCCGTGTAGGCTTGCGGATAACGGCGGCCCTGGTATTCGCCGCTGAAGGGGATGATCTTGAAGAGGACGCCCTGGCGCTCGAACAAAAGACGCGCGCTTTCCAGTTGGCGCAGGTGCGGGGGATAGCCCACCATGCAGGCCGAGACCAGGCGGTTGCCGTGCTCGCGCAAGGACAATAGGCGGCGCAGGAACTCCTCGGCCTTCATGGATTCGGGGTGGAAGCTCCCGGAGATGGCGATGCCCTGGGCCGGGACCTTGGCTATCCACTCGTCCACGTCGAAGCTGAGGTTGGTGGTGATGTCCACCGTGTGCCGCTCCAGGAGCATGCTCACCAGCGCGGGGAACCCGGGATAGAGCGTGGGCTCGCCTCCGGCGAAGCGCACCTGGCAGCAGCCGTACTTGTCGAAGATTCCGGTCCATATACGCCGCCACTCCGGGAGCTCGAGGACGAGGCTGGGCGCGTCCTCTTTGTGCGCGCCGCAGTAGGAGCAGCGGTAGTTGCAGGCCAAAGAGATCTCCCAGTTCCAGTGGACCTTGTAGGGGGGGGCTCGGCGCGGGTAGAGCGGGCTCATCGCACCACGCCCTTGTGGTCCAGCGCGCTGGCCTCTTCCGGGTCCCAGGCGGACTGGTACTCCTTGCAGCGGCAGTAATCGGTGGTGCAGGGCTGGGCCGCGGCCTGGAGCTCGAAGGCCGGGTCGAGGATGCTCCCGATGGACTGGCCTTCGCGCCCCAGCTGCCCGCAGCGGTAGACCCGGCCGTCGGCCTGGATATCGGCGTAGGTGTGGCCCGCGCGGCAGAGCTTGCCGTTGACGGCGATGGGCTCCAGGCCCACGGTCTCCGGGCCGGTGTCGTGGCCGATGACGCTCTTGATCCAGGCCTTCTCCTCGGCCGTGTAGGCGTGGGGGTACTGCTTGCCTTGGTACTGCCCCCAGAAGATGGCGAGGTTCATGTGGATGTCATCCGCGGCGAAGCGCCGCTTGAGCTCCAGCATCTGGGCGGTCTGCCCGGGCCAGGCGAGGTAGCAGACGTTGGCCACGAAGCCCTTGGCCCTCAGCAGGAGGATGTTGTCGGCGAACAGACGGTAGTCGCTGACCAGGGGGTGGAAGGTGCAGTCGAGCTCGGCGCGGGCGGGGTCGATGCGGGAGGCGAAATCGGCGATGGGCTTGGGCAAAGAGCCGTTGGTGGTGATCTGCGCGTCATGATGCTCCGTCACCGCCGCCACGACGTTCACGAAGTCCGGGTAGGCGAAGGGCTCTCCGGCCGTGATGCGCAGCTGGCAGCGGCCGTACCTGGCGGCGATGCGGCCCCAGACCTCGCCCCACTCGGCCGCGGTCTTGTACACGCACTTTTTGGAGAGTTCCTCCCAGCCGGCCACGGTGTAGAAGCAGTAGGGGCAGCGGTAGTTGCAGGCGTAGTGCATGTCCCAGGCGAAGACCACGCGCCGCCGGGGCAGGCGGGAGTTCATGTTGAGGCCTTGGGATTCGGCGTTCATGGCAGCCAGGCTCCGGCGCTCTTGGGGGATTTCTCGTCCGGGATGACCTTCCATTCGTCGCAGGGGCAGAGCTCCACGTCGCAAGGCGCGGGCTGCGGGAGCAGGTCGAAACCGGGGGCGAAGATATTCCCGATGATGTGGCGGTCGCCGATCTGGCCGCAGCGGGCCACATTGCCGTCGGGCAGGAGCAAAGCGGAGCGGTGGCCGGCCGGACAAGGGCGTCCTTTGCGGCGCTTGTTATCCACCCAGTCCTCGCTCATGCCCAGGAGCTCCTTCTGCTCCGCGGTGTAGGCGGCCGGATAGGTCAGGCCTTGGCAACTACCGATGAAGGGAATGACCTTGAGGCTCTCACCGATCTCCTGGAACCGGGCCACTAGGCTGGGGAGGTCCTGGAGATGGGGGGGAAAGGCCACGAAGTTGTTGCAGCCGGCGAAGCCCGCGGCGCGCAGTTTCTTGAGGCGTTCGAGGAAGAGCGCGATCTGGTGGTACTCGGGGTGGAAACTGACCGAGACCGAGACCTTCTTCGGGTCGGCGGCCGCGATGAACTCGTCTAAGAGGATGGAGGCGTTGGTGGAGATGTTGACGGGCCAATGGAGCTGGGAGAGACCGCAGACCAGAGCGACGAAATCGGGGAAGACGAAGGGCTCGCCGCCGGTGATGTTGACGGCGGCGCGGCCATATCGGTCCAGGATGCGGCGCCAGCAGGCCAGCCACTCGGCCGTGGACTTCGCTATGAAGCGGCGGCCGTACTCCTCCCAGCGGCCCGCGAAGAAGCAGTACGCGCAGCGGTAGTTGCACCGCCAGTGCATGTTCCAGGTGATGCGGATCTCGGGGTTCATGGCTCGCGCAGGACCTGGGCCTCGTCTTTGTTCCGATGGATCACGTGCGCGGACCATTCATCCACCGCGACCGGGTTGTGCCGCTGGCAGTCCTGGAGGCAGCCGCCGCCGGCGCGCAGCTCCCGGCGTATGGCCCGGTAGGTGGCGCCGTTCCATATCTCAGCGAAGCTCTTCTCCGCCAGGGACTCGCGGAACGAGCCGTAGAGGTCGCAGGGCAGGATGCTGCCGTCCGGGCTGATCATGACCTGGTGCCAAGGCTCGCTGCAGCGCGCTGGGGGCCGGGCCTCGTCCTTCTGGCCGAACTTGTGGGGCAGCTCGATGGGCATGCCGAGCTCCCCGGCCACCCGCCGGGCCTCGTCGATGACCCGGTTGGCCAGTTCCTGCTTGAAATAGAGGGAGAGCGGCTTCTGCTCCGCCTCGTAGATGTAGAAGTAGCCGGCCAGCACCTTGTCAGCGCCCATCGTCTTGGCCCAGCGCACGAAATCCGGGAGCCTCTCCGCGTTGAGGCTGGTCATGACGAACATGAAGTGGACCTGGACCCGGCCTGAGGCCCGGCGCATCTCCATGAGCCGCTCGATGTTCTCCACCACGCGGTCGTAGGCGCGATAGCGCATCACCAGCTCGTGGGTGCTCTTGTCCGGAGCGTGCAGAGACAGCTGCAGGGTGTAGCGGCTCTCCGAACCGGTGATGAGCTCGCACATCTGCGGCGTCAGGTGCGAGGCGTTGGTGGCGATGTACTTGTCCACGTGCGGGAACTCGCCGTTGAAATGCCGCAGGATGGCCGGCGCTTCCCGCAGGCCCAGCACCTCGCCGGAGCCGGTCAGGATGAGCTTGGCCGCGCGCTGCAGCACCGGCGTCAGGCTCCGGCCGAAGCGGGCCAGCCACTCGTCGAGGCGGAAGAGGTCCTGGCCGAAGCCCTTGGAGCAGAACACGCAGTCCGCGTTGCAGGGCGCGTGGATCTGCAGGAACACGGTCTGGGGCGTGCTGGCCAGGATGACCCGGCCATCCTCGAACTCCTTCTGGTTCAAGCCCACGTTCTCTTTCTGGACCTGCTCGATCCAGAGCCTCCGGCGGCCTCTCTTCGGAGATATGGCGGTGGTCCCCATGTTCATCTCGCGCACACCGGAGCCGGCGCCGCCGACTCGCCGCGTTCGGTCTCGGCTTTGGCCAGCCGCACGGCCGCGCGCAGGCGCTCGGCCAGGATCTGCAAAGCCTTCAGGTCCGAGACCCGTTCGCGGGCCCAGAACAGCTCGAAACGGCCGGAGCCCCACTCGACGCGGGTGCTCTCGCCGGACATGGCGTGCAGGAAGACCGCGGCCCGGAAGAGGAAGCGCTCCAGCGGCTGCGGCGCGCCGGCCAGGAACTCGTCCCAGGTCTGACCCGCGTCCATGCGGCGTTGCACGGCCTCCCAGGCCTGTGCCGGCGCCGCATGGGTCCGCCCGGCCGCGGCCCGATCCGCCTTGGCCAAAGCCCGGGCCGCGAGGCGCAGGTTCTCCAGGTGCGGAAGGTAGCGGCGCAGATGCTCCAAAGTCGGCTCGTGGTAGAGGTCCAGCTCCAGGTAGCCGGAGTAGTCCTCCAAGGCGGAGAGAGGCTGGCCCTTGAAATGATGGTATTGGGCTAGGTTCGACAGGTGGTCCTGCTCCAAGGCGCCCTGCACGCCCTTGTAGGCGTCGAGGCCCAGGGCGATGGCCAAGGAGCGGAATCTCTTGTAGCGTTCCAGGCGCACCGGGTAGGTGTTGCTGCCGTCCTGGGACTCCCAGTACAGGTTGTGCACCTGGCCGGGCGGAAGCTCGCGCACGCCCAGTTCGGCTTGGTGCTCGAGCAGGTAGCTGTGCGCCTCCAGGCTCGTGAATGTCGCGCTCGCGTAGACCCGGTCCAGCGAGGGCCGGTTCCGGCGCAGGAAATCCAAAGTCATCTGGAAGTCCTCTTCCGTCTCGCCCGGGAAGCCGAACATGAAGTTGCCCACGGTGACGATGCCCGCGTCGTGCGTGTCCTTGAGCACCCGCTCGGCCGTTTCTGGAGAATAATTCTTGTTCATCGCCTTGAGCACGCGCGCGGAGCCGCTTTCCACGCCGTAGATGATGTCGTGGCAGTTGGCCGCGCGCAGGTCCTTGAGGACCTCCGGCGTCATCTCCGGCCGCAGGACCGCGTTGATCTTCCAGCCGATGAAGTTCTTCTGCCGGTCCTCCGCGACCGCCTTGATGACCAGCTGGCTGAAGCGGTGTAAGGCCTTCACGTCGCCGTTGGCCGTGATGTCGTAGAACTCGACGTGGCAGCGCTCCGGGAACGTCCGCTTGTGGTGCATGACCTCGGCGAAGATGCGGTCTCCGCCCATGCGCGCGTAGCCCGGCCAGAAGGCGTGCGCGCTGCAGAAGCGGCACTGCCAGACGCAGCCCCGGCTGGCCGCGATGGGGATGCGCTCCGGGTCGCCGTAGAGCTCCATGGGGAAGCCCGAGAAATCCGCGAACGGCACGGAGTCGAGGTCGCGCACCGGCTCGGGCTCGCCGCCCGAGACCGGCGTGCCTTCGCGCTTGACCCAGGCGCCCGGGGCCGGCCCCAGCTCGCCCGTGCGGTCGAAGCGCTTGAGGACCTCGGGGAGGAGCACGTCGGCGGCGCCGCGCACCACCATGTCCACGCAGGGCTCGGCTATCGTCTCGGCGATCTTGTCGCCGAAGTAGAAATAGGGGCCGCCGAGGATGAGCTTGCGCTTGGGGTCGGCGGCCTTGAGTCGCCGCGCCAGCTCCAGGGCCGCCAAGTGCGAGCCGCTGGCCACGGAGATGCCGATGACCGTCGCATCAGTCTTGAGAATGGCCTCGATGTGCCGGCCCACCGATGCCTCGTTTTCCTTGAAGAAGGCGGCCACGAAGCCGGGCTGGTTCCAGAACTGGAACTGCTCCCAGAGCCAGAGGCTCTCGTACTTCTGAAGGCGCTCCTTCCAGAGCAGGATGTTGAGGTCGAAGACCGAGGTCTCGCAGCCGGCCGCGCGGCAGCAGCCCGCGAGCTGGGCCAGGCCCAGAGGCGGGTCCGTGATGCCCCAGACCGGCGGCTGGATCAAGGCGAGCTTCATGGCCTCTCCTGAGCCGGCCGAGCCGGGCCGCGGCCGTAGCTCCCGTGGGGGGGGAACTTGAAGTCGGCATTGCCGATGGAGCGGCAGCGCTCGCAGACGTGGTCCGAGCCGCTCTGCACCTCGGCCCTGCCGCCGGCGAAGCGGCGCACGTGGCGCCGAGCCGCGCGGTAGCGGGAGCCGTTCCACAGAGAGCTCCAGCCCCTGCGCGTGAACGCGCCGAAATCGTCCGATTGGTCTTCCACGCTGCAGCAGGGAGACACGGAGCCGTTGGGGTTGATGGCGAGTCCCGCCCAAGGCCACTTGCACAGGCGGCGGGAGCCTGGCGCGGCGTCCGGCGCCGGGGCCGCGCCGACGTCGGCAGGCAGGGCCAGGATGCGCGCCGCCCGCCCGAGCGCGAAGCCGAGGTCCTGGGGGCTGCGGCGCAGGAGGTCGAGCAGATAGGAGGCACGGCGCAGCTGCCGGGGCTGGAAGCGCTGGACATGGAGCACGACCGCCGGAGCGCCGGGCTTCACATGGGCGTTGCGGCGCGCCCGGTCCAGCTCCTCTTCCGGAGGCGCCTCGGCGGGCAAGGGATAGAGCTGATAGCGCGCGTCGCGCGACATCCACTCCCAGAGATAGCCCCGCTCGTTGGGCAGGTAGGGCGCGACCAGGCTCGCCTGGTCCGCGCCGCAGCCGCGCGCGAACTCCTCCACGCGGCCGGCCTCGTGCTCGTTGTGCCGGAAGACCAGGAACTGCCAGATGATCCAGGGGTTCTTGCGCTTGAGCTCGGCGCGCTTCTGGACCAGGCAGCGCAGGTTGCGCAGGACCTTCTCGAAGTCCCCGCCGGCCCGGTAGCGGCCGTAAGTCTCCGGCGAGAGCCCGTCTACGGAGAGGCTCAGCACGTCCAAGCCGGAGAGGATGAGCGCTGCGATGGCATCCTCGGAGACGTCGTTGAAATTGGCGTCGAGCTTGACCTCTATGTCGTGGCGCTTGGCCAGGGCGATCATGTCCGGCAGGCGCTTGTTGAGCAAGGACTCGCCCCAGTTCATGATGTCCATGTGGATGAGGCAGGGCCCGAGCGCGGCCATGACCTCCTCGAAGCGCTCCCAGGGCATGACGGCCTTGTCGCGCACCCCGCGGTTGGCTCCGGTCGGGCAGAAGGGGCAGTGCAGCTGGCAGAGGTTCGATGGGTCCAAGGTCAGCCAATACGGCCGGCCGCCCCAGAGCCGCGTGCTGCCGCGAGCGAGCAGGAACTCCACCCAAAGGTAGTTGGCCAGCTTGCGATAGAGCTTGCGCTCCCAGAGCGTTTCCACCACGGCCCAGTCCGCGTGCGGGCAGAGCTTGGCCAACAGGTCGCGCGCGCGGTTGGGCTTCTCTTGCCGCGGCAACGGCGCCGCTGCGGGAGCTTCCTTCAAAATGGCGCTTCCAGTATCCAAGGGTGTCATGCTGTAAAGACGGCGACCTCCAAACTGATTTCTGCTGTAAAAATATCACTTTTTGTGGCGGTTGCCGCCAGCGCTGGAGGTAGTCTGTTAAAAAGTGTATATGCCATATGCATTTTCAATCCGCAAAGTCGCCGTCCCTTGGGAGGCATCATACCATAGCTCCCCGCTCGACGGACGCATCGATGCGGGCCTGGTCGCGCCGCAAAGGCGGCGTGGGCAAGACGCAGTCTTCAAGCCTCATCCAGCCGTGGTCCAAGGCGTAGACCGTGGAGTCCGTCTGGCCCTCGAACTTGCAGCCGACCAGGTCGACCATGGACCAGCCCGAGGCGGAGCAGCCCTGCTCCCCGCCGCGGAAGAGGACTCTCTCCAGGCGCACCTGGGAGGCGTCGCAGCAGATGGCGCCCCAGCGGCCGGCCGCGAACTCGCCGCCGGAGAACCGAACGCGCGAAAAGCCCCAGGTCCAGAGCCCTTTCTCGCTGCCCTGCAATACGCAGTGCTCGCATTCGAGCCGGGCCTCGTCGAAGACCTGCAGCGAAGTCTCACGCGCGCCTTGGAGACGCGCGTGCTTGAGCAGGCCTCGACCCTGGCCCAAAAGTGAGATCCCGCCCCAGGACTCTTCGGGCCGGCCCAAAGACACGGGCGCGGCCTCGGTGCCCAGGATCTCCAGCCGGCCCTGCACCACGAGGTCGCAGAGTTCGCGGCGGGTGGCTTCGATGGGCCAGCCCTCCGGCGCGCTGCGGAACACCGCGCAGGACCAAGCGGGCTTGGCGGCGAAGTTCACGGTGCTGCCTGCGGTCAGGCGCAGAGTCTTTCCGGCCGGGACCAAAACGTCCCCGTCCACCGAAACCTCTCCCGACCACTCGGCATCGGTGTCCAACACCCCGTGCCAGTCCATCAGGCCTCCACCGGCGGTAGCGGAAGTTCCGCCGGTGCCGGCCGGACGGATTTCCTCACGGCCGGCACCGCTTGAGCCAGCGGCAGCTTCTTGGCCGCGGCGAGTATCCGAGCCCTGGCTTCGGGCCGGTTGGTGACATGGCAGGCCAGGTCGTCGACGTTGTAGCCGGCGTAGCGCACGCAGCGGCGGCACCACGGATGCGGTTTGCCCTGCGCCATGCCGCGGCGCAGGCCGCGGTAGAAGGCCGAGTTCCAGACTGAGGCCGGGTCCTCGCGCTTTAGGTTTGCGATATGGCTGCCCCAGCGGCAGCAGGGCAAGACCGAGCCTTGCAGCTCGACATATATGTGCTGCCAGGGCTCAGGGCAAGCCGACGCGTTGGGTGGGGCGCTGCCGAAAAGGGGCGGCAACTCAAGGTTGAAGGGCCGTGAGGGATTGCTCGCGCGCAGGCCTTCGGCCACCGCGGCCGCGCGGCGCAAAGACTCGTTGGTCTCTTCCTGGTGGAAAAAGCAGGAGAGCGGCAGGTGCTCCGGAGTGAACACCTCCACGTGCAGGCCGCGCACGCTCTGCGCGCCCAGGTCCCAGGCCAGGCGAACGAGATCAGGAAGGTCCGCGATGTTGCGGCTGTTGAGCACGCTCACCAGCTCTAGGTGCAGGCGGCTGCCCGCGTCTCGGCTGTCGCGCTCACGGGCCAGCCGGCGCAGATTGGCCAGGATCGCGTTGAAGCGGCCCTTGAGACCGGTGAGCTCTTGATGCAGGTCCGCGCGGGAGCTGTGCAAGGAGACCTGCACCGAGTAGCGGCCCTCCAGCAGGCGCTCTACGATCGCGGGCCGCAGGGGCGTGCCGTTGGTGGTCAGGATCTTCTCGGTGTCGGGCAAGGAGCGGTTGATGTGGTCGAGGAAGGCCTCGGCCTTGGGCATGAGCAGGACCTCGCCGAAGCCGGTGAAGGTCACCTTCTTGGCGCCGCTCAGGAACGCCCCCATCCGGGCTTCGAAGAAATCCCGGTAGGTCTCCAAGGTGAAGCGCGGGTACGCGCCTTCCGGGCAGAAGATGCAGCGCGCGTTGCACACTTGGTGCGTGCCCAAAGTCACCAGCTCCGGAGTGGAGAGCAGGCGCTCTTGGCGCGCGGCTGCTTCCTGGCGATTGAGCGCCACGTTCATCTGGCGGGGCGAGTACTTCGGAGGAGGAGGTGGAGGAAACGCCGGCCCCTTCGGGGGCCTGCCGGCCTTCTCATAGCAGCGGAGCAAAGCCTGGCGCAGGCTTTCGTCCGCGGACTCGCGGCGCCAGGAGCGGCGGTAGCAGAGGAGCGCGCGGGGCCTATCGCCCTCATGCTCGTAGTAGGAGCCCAGCAGCAGCCACTTGTCAGGCTTGCGCCTCAGCACGCCCGAGGTCTCGGGCAGACCCATAGACAGGGCCGACTGGCAGAACTCTTCGTAGCGCCGGAAGCGCTCCGGGTAATCGTTGTGGCCGCGGTCCGCCTTCCAGAAGAGATGGTGCTCCTCGCCGGTGATGCCGAACTCCTTGGGATGATTGAAGAGCCGGGTGTTCTTGTCCAAAACGCAGAAGGACTGGCTGGCCAGCACCGAGTCGATGAAGGGCCGGACGCGCTTGAGCAAGCGCAGGGTCTGCTGGAAGTCCTGCCGGCTCTCGCCCGGGATGCCGAACATGATGTTGATCTGGGCCTTGATGCCGACCTGGTGCGCGGCGCGCAAGGTGCGCAGGGCCTGCGCGTTGGTGAAGCGCTTGTTCATTCCGTCTCGCACCCGCTGGGAGCCGGATTCGATGCCGAAGCCCAGCCAGCGGCAGCCTGCCTTCGCCATCTTGGCCAGCAGGCGCTCGTCCATGCCCGGTACCACGATGGCCTGTCCCTCCCAGGTCACGGCCAGGCGCTCGGCTATGACCAGGTCGCAGAAGCGCTCCAAGGCCTTGAGGCTCCCGTTGAGCAACGAGCCGATGAAGTAGAAATGGCTCACCTGCGGGTGCAGGCGCATCTGGGCGCGGACTTCGGCGAAGATCCGGTCCCCGCTCATGGAGCGGAAGCTTTTCCAGAACTGCCACTCGCTGCAGAAATGGCAGGAGCGCGCGCAGCCGCGGCTGTCCATGATCTCCAGGCGCTGGGGGTTTCGGTAGCGGCCCGAGCGCATGTCTTCGGCGAAATCGGAATAGTCGGGGAAGGGCAGCCCGTCCAGATCCTTGATGGCGGGACGGTCCCCGCCGTCTTCGGGGCCTTGGGGGCCGCGCAGCACCAGCCCCGGCAAAGCTTGCAGGGGCTGGCCCTCCGCCAGCAGGTCGAGGAGCGCGCGCAAGGTCTCTTCGCCTTCGCCCGTGCACACGGCGTCAACGCGCGGGTCCTTGGCCAGGTCCTGGCCCCTCTGCTCGCGGGCGCAGCGCGGGCCGCCGAAGACCACCATCACCTCCGGGGCCGCGCGCTTGATGCGGCCCGCGACCTCCAGGCTTGCCAGCAAGGAGCTCTGGTGCGTGGTGAAGCCCACCACCCGCGCCCCGCTGGCCAGCACGCGCGCCACGAAGGCATCCACCGCGGCGGAGTTGGACTCCAGCAGGCGGCCCACCAAAGCCGGGTTCTCCCAGAAGGAGTAGCGGTCCTTGTCGTCCCAGGCCGGCCGGTCCGAGGCCGCGGCATGGTAGAGCTCGTTGTTCAGGTCGAAGCAGGCGGCCTGGTGGCCGCTCTGCCGCACGTAGGCGGCCAAAGCGGCCGAGGCGAAGGGCGGGCATTCCCGGCCCCAGCCCGGGCACTGGACCAAGGCGACTTTGGCGGATTTCTTCTCCTCTTTGGTGCAGGCCAAAGCCACGATCCGGTCCAGCGCCGGATTGGCGGTGCAGAGCAGCCAGCAGTGGCAGCCGCCGCGGGACACGCGCCGCCTTTCCTCCTCGGCTCGGGGCGACTTCCAGACTTCGTCGAAGGCCGTCTGCCGGACATTGCCCACGACGCGGTGCTTGTTGACCGGGCAGAAAAAGAGGTCGCCTTCGGGCCCCAGCATGGCGTAGCGTCGGCCGGCCAGGCAGTCCGCGAAGAAGCGGCGCGGCTTGCGGATGTACTCCTTGAGGTAGTGCCAGTACAACAGACGGCTCCAGAGCCCGGGCGTCTCGGCCTCGCGCCCCTGCAGCAAGCGGGGCAAGGCGTTCTCGCGCAGGCAGATATCTCCAATGACCAGGTCGATCTGGCGGAGCACTTCCTTGAGCTGTTCGGGCTTCCAGCGGAAGGAGGGGGCGACGTCTACGCCCTGGTGGTTGACCACCATCTGGGCGCCGAACCATAGGCCGCGCTGCGTCACGTACTGATAGGCGGGCCAGAGCTCTTGGAAGTTGCGGGGCGTGAGGGTGAAGTTGAAGCTGAAGGAGACCTCCGGGAACTCTTGCTGGAGCATGTCCGCGCTGGCCACCAGGCCCGCGAAGGCTCCCTTGCGGCCGCGCACCAGATCGTGCGTGCGGCCCAGGCCGTCCAAGGACGAGCCCAGCCAGAGCTTGCCCGCGCCGGCCGCGCGCAGCTCGCCCAGCCTGCGGCGCAGCAAGTCGGGGTCGCCCAGGTGGGAGAGGATGCCCAAGGAGGCCTTCGGGAAGCGGCGGCGCAGCAGCGCGGCGAGCTCGGGCAGGTCCGGCCGCAGGCAGGGCTCGCCGCCGGTCAGGACCACGGTCTCGACTTCGGCCAAGGACCGCGCGCCGTCCAGGATGCGGGAGAGCTCCGCAAGGCCCAGCTCGCGGCGCGTCGCCGCGGGGTCGGCGCGGAGCAGGCGCCAGTGGTGGCACATGACGCAGCGCATGTCGCAGCGCCGGGTCAGCTCCAGGTGCAGTTCGCGGATGGGGGAGTCCGGCGTCCCCATTTGTTCCAGGCGCTGGGTCCCGCGCCGGACCATGTCCAGCAGCAGGCGCTGCGTCCAGCCCGTGGTGTCGGCCCCGTCGAGCCTCATGCCGGCTCCTTGCGGCAAAGGAGCTCCAGGGCCTTGGTGGTCTCCATGCACCACTTCTGGTGCAGGAGACCGAGGTCGGCGGCGAGGTCCGCGTCGGACTGCCGCTGCCGGCCCATGGGGAAGGCCAGGACGTCCGTGGCCGAGAGCAGGCGCAGCCCGAGCTGACGCATGCGCAGGCAGTAATCCAGCACCGCGCTGTCGAGGCCCAAGAACCGGTCGTCGAGCAGGCCCGCCAGCGCGGGCGCGCCGCGGTCCAGCATCCAACAGAAGGCGTCGAGGTAAGGCGCGCACTCGCGGTGCCCGCGGCCGGCTAGGCCATGGGCCGCGGAGAGCAAAGCCAAGGAGCCGGAGCGGGGGGCGCCGCCGCGCACCGCGCCTACGGCCGCCAGGGGCGCCTCGCCGCGAAGGTATTCGCGCATGCGGCAGAGGCCCGGTCCGGGCAAAGCCGCGCCGTCCAAAGACAGGACGCAGCGATACCGCGCGCGCCGCAGGGCCGCGTTCCATGCCGCCACCTCGCCGCGGCCCGGCCGCACAGGCGCGACCTCGCATGGGAAGGGCAGGCGGCCCAAGTGCCGGCGCAGGCCGTTCTCCCGGCCCCGGACCAGGATGCTGACCCCGTCGCGGCAGGCGCGGGGCACGGCCGCGGCGGCCCGCTCGGCCAAGAAGCGCCGGCCCAGCTCGGCGCAGACGTCCGCGGCGCTTCCCACCGGCACGGCGTCCTCCGGAGCCCGGCCGCAAGCGCGCGGCCAGGGGGCGGCGAGCAGGACCAGGTCCGAGAGCTCGCAGGCTCCGGTGAGCTGCTCTCGCCAGGAGGCGGCGAAGTTCTCCAGGCGCAGGAGGCTGACGCGCGGCGTGGAAGGCGACCAGCCGGCGACCTTGTGCAGGTTGTCTATGCTCGCCGCCTCGCCCACGGCGAGGACCACGTCCACCTGGACGTCGAAGAGGGCTTCCTTCACCTGCTCGAAGAAATCCCTCTGCGCCCGAGGCGCGAAGCTGAGCCCGCCGCGGCTCAGTCCCGGTCCGCCGGGGTCCAGCGCCGCGGCCGCGCCCCAGCGGGAGCCCAGCTCGCGCAGAAGCTGCGAGGTCCAGCGGCCCTCCTGCGGGGCGGGCTCGTTGAGCCAGCCCGGGACCAAGACCAGGATCCTATAGGACATAGGACGTCTCCATGGGCGCGCGCGCCAGCACTTCGTCGTAGAGGTCCCCGACCCGCGGCGCGAGCTTCGACCACTCGTAGCGGCCGCGCACCAGCTCCAGGCCGCGCTGCCCGAGCTCCTCGCGCAGGGCCGGCGAACCCAGCAGGCGCAGACACTGGGCCGCGAACTCGGCCGCGGTGTCGGCCGCGAGCACTTCGCGGCCGGGCGTCAGCTGCAGGCCGCGCAAGGAGCGCGTGGTGGCGACCACGGGCAGGCCCATGGCCAAGGCCTCGAGAATCTTGCCCTTGATGCCCTCGCCCAGGCGGATGGGCGCCACGAAGACCGTGGCGCGCTGCAGATAGGGCTTCACGTCGTCCACCGTGCCCGTGACCGTGATGCCGGGCAGGTCGCTCTCCAGCCGGCGCACGGCGGGAGTGGGGCTGGAGCCCACGGCGAAGAAGCGGGCGTCGGGCCGCGCCTTATGGATGGCGGGCCAGACTTTTCGGCAGAAGAAGACCACCGCGTCCTCGTTGGGGTAGTGGGGGTAATGTCCGACGTAGACGATGCTGGGCGCGGTCTCGTCCCGAGTCCCCTGGCCGGGGGCGAAGTGCGCGGTCTCGACTCCGGTGGAGATGGCCCGGATCTTGGCGGCCGGGATGACGCGCGAGAGGCGGGTCCGATCCGTCTCGGTCATGACCACGACCCGGTCGAACCAGGTCCCGGCCTGGCGCACGAAGGCGACCCGGCGGCGCCACTCGCCCACTTGCAGGAACTTGCGCCAGCCGTGCATCTCCCGGAAATAGGAGCCGAAGAAGGCGATGGACCCGGCGTCGTGCTGGGTCCAGATCTTGGGCATGCCCGCCAGGCGCCGCGCGTAGAGGGCCGTGAGGTCGAACTCGGCGTGCACCAGGTCGGGGCGCTCTTGCTCTACGAGCTCCTCGACCTGCTCGGCGGTCTCGGGGCAGAAGAAGCGGGCCACGTCCTCGGGCAAGGGCACGCCTTCGAAGCGCCGCGCCGCGAACCCCTCGGGCCGGGGCAGCCAGTGGATCTTCTCGAAGACCGGCCTGAGGTAGAGGTGCTCGCGGTGGAGCTCCTCCGCTATGTGGCGCGCGTCCAAGGCCGCGTCCTTGGGCAAAAAGGTGGCCAAGGAGAAGCGGAACCGGTCCCGCAGGAGGCGGCAGAGGGTGTGCACGCGCTTGCAGCCGCCGTCGAGGGGATAGGGCGGGCAAGGCGTCATGAGGAAGACGTGCGGCTTCATGCCCGGGCCCCCGGCGCGTCGTATGTGGGATTGCGCTCGCAGTGCGAGTCCTTGCCGTTGGATTCGAAGGCGTTGTCTGAGAGGCGCGCGTCACAGCGGTGGTCCAGCCACACGGCCGTGTCCCGGCAGCGGGAGAATCGGCAGCCGGAGGCGGCCAGGCGCGGTCTTTGCAAAGCCAGGATGGCGTTCTCATTGTCCGAGAACACGCAGTCCCGCAGTTCCACGCGGGAGTCCTCCTCGGCCAGGATGGCGGTCTTGCTCTGGCGCATGAACGACACGCCGCGCAGCCGCGCGCTGGACTGGTGGCTGCAGTGCAGGGCTTCCCGGTTGTCCTGCCAGGTCCCGCCGCGCGCTTGCAAGGATGAGTCGTTCTGGACCCAGATGCCGATGCCGTTGCCTTCGCCGCACACGCCGGCAAGCCGGGCCTGCGCTCTCTGCAAGGTCTGCAAGCCCACGGCGTTGCGCGCGAACCGGCAGTCGCGCAGGCGCAACCGGGCGGCTCCGGAGGCGAAGAGGCCGGCGTTCTGCTCCCAAACGCTCGCGCGGGCCAGCAAAGCGGAGTGTCCCAGGGCGGCGGCGGCCGAGTCGGAGCAATCGCGATAGTTGCCTTTGAGGTCCGCGGCCATGGCGCAGCCTTCCACGAGGACTGCGCAGCGGCTCTTGAAGAACCGGCAGCCGCGCAATCGGGCTTTGGCGTCGTCCTGCAGCCAGACCGCGGCCTTGCCCGCCTCGGAGAAGCGGCAGTCGCTCAGGCGCGCGGCCGAAGCTCCAGCCCAGGCCGTGCCGCCCAGGCCGCCGCGGAATTCGCAGGCGTGCAGTTCTGCCCGGCAGAAGTCCGCTCCCAGGATGGAGTAGTCCGCGGCCGCATCGAAGCGCGCGTGCCGGATGTCGGCCCGGGCTTGTCCAAGCAGGAGTATGCCGCCCCAGGCCGCTCCTGAGAAGACGACTTCGCGGCCGGGCTCGCCCAATATCTCCAAGGTGCCGTGGACTACGAGCGCGCAGAGGCCGGAGGGGGGCACGGTCATGCGGCGCTGGAATGCCAGGCGGTCCAGGACCGGGCCGGGAGCGGCGCTGACATGGATCCTCGTGCCGGGACGGATGCACAGGCGGGAGCCGGCCGGGACGACCACCGTTTGGCTGAGCTCGACTTCGCCTTCCCAGAGGAGTCCGCTGGCGGGCTGGGAGGGGACGGGGTCTCCGCCGAGGTCCAGCCACAGGCGCCGGATGGCGTCGCGCAGGGGGAGGCCGCGTCTGTGCAGTAGGGGGAGGCTGGCTTGGTAGAGGGCGGCTAAGAGCCGGCGCGCCTGCCGCACCGCGGCGTCTCGGATGGGGGGCCAGAGCTCGACTATGCGGTCGCGGAGCCAGGCGCTAGCCTTCAGAAAGCGGTCGCGCAGCCAGAGGGCGGCGTCGCAGACGCGGTCCCGGGTCCAGGCGTAGGTCTGAAGAAAGCGGTCGCGCAGCCAGAGGGAAGTTTCTACGATGCGGTCGCGGGTCCAGGCGCAGGCCTGGAGAAAGCGGTCGCGCAGCCAGAGGGCGGCTTCGATGACGCGGTCGCGGAGCCAGGCGCAGGCTTGGAGAAAGCGGTCGCGCAGCCAGCGGGCGGCTTCGATGATGCGGTCGCGGAGCCAGGCGCAGACCTGGAAGAAGCGGTCGCGGATGTAGGCGAGGGCGCGCAGAGTCAGGTCGCGGGTCTTGCGGTAGAGGGTGTGGGCCGCGTCGTAGAGGGGAGAGAGGCGTTTGATGAGTTGGTCTACGAGCCAGGGGCAGCCGGGGATGATGAAGAGGGCGGTCGAGAATAGGGCGATGGTGTGGTTCCAGTAGCGTCGTGGGCCTTGGCGCAGGAGCACCCAGGGGAGGGTCCCGCGTTGGTAGGCTTCGACGCGGCCGACGATGCCGGAGGCGGGAACTGGGGGGTCCCAGGAGGTTTGGCCGTCGCCTTTGGTCCTGAGGAGGATCCCGGAGGTTTGTGTGGTCGTCCAGACGAGGCGGTGCGCCACGACTTCGCGGTCTTTCATGAAAACGACGATGTCGCCGAGGCGGAGGTCCGCGGGGGGGACGCGGCGGACTCGGATGCGGTCGCCGTTGCGCAGCAGGAAGCGCATGGAGTGGCCGGAGATCTCGAGTTGGCGGTCCGCAGCAAGGGTCGCTGGGGTATCCACGGGAGGGGCGGCGAGGTCAGGCGGGGGCATAATAGCCGACGAGTATCAATTATTATAACAACCTCGCGAGAGTGTTGTGCGGAATTTCTCAGTCCGGAGGCGCTGACGGCCGGCCGATGTTTTAGCTTCTGAAGATTTTTGTTGACTTCCGGACCCCGGCGCAATACAATCTGGTATATGCCTGTCACAATACTGGCCGTCGATGACGAGCCCATCGTCCTCCAGCTCCTGAAGGATTACCTGGAGGGGGTGGGCTACAATGTGCTCATCGCCGGCGACGGCTACAGCGCCATATCCATGTTCGCGCAGGGCAAGCCGCGGCTGGTCATCCTCGACTACAACATGCCGGCGGGCACGGGGGGAGACGTTCTGGACCGCATCCGCGGACGGGCCGAGGGCGCCATGGTGCCGGTGATCTTCCTGACCGCGGCCAGCCTCGCCGAGGTCCAGATGCAGGTGCCGCCCGCTCCCAACGTGCGCTTCCTCAACAAGCCCGTGGATTTCGCCAAGCTGGAGGCGGCCATCAAGGAGCTGCTGGGATCTGCGGCGGTGTCCAAGCCGGCTCCGGCGGCTCAGCCGGCGGTCCCTGCGGCGCCGCCGGCGGCGTTCGACTCCGTGGATAAGGATCCGGGCGCGGTCACCGTCCTGGACCTCGACGCGGACGACACTCCGCCCGCCGGAAAGAAATAGCCGGCCCGCGCGTCGAGCGTGCTCGGCCGCTGGAGCTTGAGATCCCCCAGCAGCCAGGGATCTATTTCCGAACGGGCTTCTGCGCTTCCGTCTTTTCTTCGTGCTTATCGCGCATCCTGCGCATCTTCTTGCGCGAGGCCCTGCAGTCGACGAAAAGCTCGTCGTTGTGCTTCTGGAGGCAATCGCCCACCTTGCTCTTCTCCACGCCCTTGCAGAATCGAGCCGCGTCAGCCTTGCAGGCATCCTTGGCCTGCTCCCGGGCGGCCGTGACATTCTTCTGGGCGTGCTCCTGGATGCCCGCCTGGCAGGCGTCGGAGAGCGCGGCTTCGTGCTTCTTGAGGCACTCGCCGATCAGGCCCTGCTCCGCGTCTTTGCAGAACCGTTCGACGTCAGGTTTGCAGGGCCCGCTCCTGAGGTTGGACTTCTCGGACTTGGGCGCGGCCGGGACCTGCTGGATCGCCGTCTGATCCTGCGGCTGGGGCTGCTGGGCCGACGCTGCCCCCGCGGATAGAAGGGCTGCCAGACACATCGACACTGTTCTCATTGACGGCCTCCTTTTTGTACGCCCGCGCCGGACCTGTAGAACTCCTGGATCACCCGTCGTCGTGATTCTACCAAAAGCGTCTCAGGCGCTTCCATCCCGGCGCGCGGTCCGGCCTCCGAGCATGATATCATAGCCTCCCAGGACGCGACAGACGTCCGCCGCAGGAGGGCCGCCATGAAGAAGACGACGCTGTTCCGGAAGCTCATCCACGACCCCGAGATTCTGCAACTGCCGTGCTGCCACGACGGCCTTTCCGCGAAGGTGCTTGAGCAGGCGGGATTCAAGGCCATCTCGGCCGCCGGCTACGGCCTGGCGGGCAGTCTGCTCGGCATGCCGGATATCGCCGTGCTGACCGGCTCGGAGATGATCGATCAATATCGGAACATCTGCGACGCCGTGGACCTCCCCGTTTTCGTCGACATCGACACCGGATTCGGGGACGTCAACAACGTCATCCGCGCCGTGAGAGACTGCGAGAAGGCCGGCGCCGCGGGGCTGTTCATCGAGGACCAGACCTATCCCAAGCGCTGCGGCCACATGGCGGGCAAGAACGTCGTCCCGGCCGAGGAGTTCCTGCCCAAGCTGAGGGCGGCGCTCTGGGCCCGGCAGGACCCCGATTTCGTGGTCATGGCCCGAACGGACTCGCGCGCGGTCCACGGAATCGAGGAGGCCCTGCGCCGAGCCCGGCTCTATGCCCGGACCGGTGCCGACATGGTCTTCGTCGAGGCGGTGCATACCGTCGAGGAGATGCGTTCGGTCAACGCGGCCCTGGCCGAATCCAAGACGCCGAGCATGGCTAACCTGATCGAGGGAGGCAAGACCCCTCTGCTCAGCGCCAAGGAGCTCCAGGAGCTGGGCTACAGCGTGGTCGTCTATCCCTGCGCGTCGGTCTTCACCGCGGCCAAGGCCCTGCGCGACTGGGCGCGCCACCTCAAGGAGCACGGCGGCACAGCGGATTATCTCGACCATATGCTGACTTTCGACGAGTACTTCGCGTTCATCGGAGCGGACGCCATCCGGGAGCGGGAAAAGCGGTTCCTGGGGGACTAGGCCTCGGGACAGGCCTAGCGAGAGACGCCGGCCTTGGCCGCGGCCTTCTCGGCCGTGGCCAGGGCGCGCAAGGCCTCGCCGTAGGGCGGAGTCCAGGGGCCTTGGATGCGCGCGGAGGCCTTGGGGTCGGCGAGCGACCAATCGGCGCCGATCTCGTCCCAGGCCTCGTGCCGGGCCAAGCCCTCGATGATCGCGACCACGGCCTCGTTGTTGACGCGGCCTTGGCCGGTGCCGGTATTGACGATGAAGTAGCAGCTGGGGCAGCGCCGACGCAGGGTCTGCAGATCCCAGGCGCTGCGGCAGGAGCCGGCCAGGATGAGCTTTCCGGGGCTCACTTTCTTGTCTACGAGACTTAGGATGCCGAATTGGGCGTGGCTGCGCAGGATCACGCCCTGCACCGCTGGATCGTGCAGGTCGCGCGAGAGGTCGGCCAAAAAGCGCCGTTCCACCGACCCGTGCATGAAGCCTTCCTTGTCTCCCGGGTAGAGCCTGGCCGTCAGCCGGATCTCCAGGCTCCCGAACGTCTTGGATACCGTGATCCCGTCGGTGGTGGAGTCGATCGCGTAGCCGCGGGCCAAGAACCGCGCCAGCCAGCCCTTATAGCTGTCGGTGCTGGCGAACTGCAGGACGAATCTCCACTGGTCGGCGGGCCAGGCGTCGTAGGGATCGGGGGGCAGCAGGCCGGAGTCCTCCAGCAGGCCCGGGGGCAGCAGCGCTTCCAGGGCGTCTATGCCGGAACGGTACTTGCGGGGCAGGATCTGCTCGTTCACCTTGAGATAGACCGCGATGCGCCGCGCCGTCGCCTCGGAGACCCCGGCGGCGCGGCCCTCAAGAGCGCGGACGTAGGCATCAAGAGCGCCGGACTTGCGGCCTTGCGCTGCGAGCTGGGTCAGCAGGCCTTCCAGCTGGGAGGCGTGGCCGCGGATATCGCCGGGGCGGCCGTCGGGAAAGAGCAGCGGCGCGATCGCCGCGGCTTCGCCGGGGTTCCTGTTGAGATAGGGGATGAGCGCGTCGTAGGCGTGGGAGCGCAGCAGGAAGTCGGCGGCGTAGCGCCCGGAGGAATCCTTTTCGCGGATGAACTCGCCGAGGCCGCGGCCCTCGGCGCCGAGCAAGCTCTCCAGGCGCCTGAAGTAGAGCTGGGCATCGAGGGCATGGGGGGCTTGGCTGCGGCTCAAGGCCACGTAGACCGTCAAGGGGCTGCGCAGGCTGCCGGCGAAGGACGTCTTCTGCTCGGGCTTGAGCGATGCGACCAGCGCGAGCTGGCGCCGCAGCAGCGCCGCGGCGTCGGCGCCGCCCTGGCCCTCGTGCAAAGTGGAGGTCAGCAGGCGGAGGGCTTCCGGGGCGTCCGGGCTCAGGCCGGTCTCGGAGTCCTCATCCTTGGTGAAGCGCTTGGACAGGGCGGCGAGGCCCCGCGCGCGGCGCTTGGGGTCGCGCAAGTCCTTGGCCACGCGGCTCCAGGAGGGGTCGAATCCCGGCTCCGGCATGGGCGGCTTGGGCGCGGGCTGGACCTCGGGCTGCGCGGGCACAGCCGCGGCGCCGAGGGCCCCGGGCCGGGCTCCGTCGAAAAGCGCGTCCAGCGAGGGCGGCGGCTGGTCGAGCGCGATGCTGAGTTTGGGCAAGGCGAGGCGCCGGTCTGGTCCGGCCGGCGCGGCCGGCGCGGCCGCCGCGGTCTCTCGGGAGGACAGCGCCGCTTCGAGTTCCTCGGGACTGAGGATCGGCTCGCCGAGCCGGCCCTTGGCATCCAGGGTGAAGCAGCGGTCGCCGGCTATGGCGTAGCCCAAGGCCTTGAGCTGCTCCGCGTCCACGGCGTGCCGCGCCATGACCGCTTGGTAAGCCGGAGGCACGGCGGCAGCGGGCGCCGAGGCGCATGGCTGCGCCAGCAGGATGCGGAGGACGATGATCGCGGAGCAGACGGGCATCTTGTCCCCATCATTGTACGGCCCGGCGGTCCGGACCGCATGAGGCGAAAGGCCCGGCGCGGCCGGCCTATGGGCCCAGGAGCGGCGTCCTTAGCGGCGGCGCCGGAATAAGGGTAATATATAGAGCGCCGGTCCCATGGTCGTACTGGAGGTCTCATGAAGACAAGTTTCCTTACTGCGCGGTGGAAGTCCATGCTCATCGGCGGACTGACGGGAGCCGTCGTCTTCTTCATCCTGGCCGCCGCACGGGCTCAGTCCGTCTTGACCGTGGCTCAATTCCACGCCAACGCCAGAGCGTATGTGGGCGGCAGCGTGCAAGTGACCGGCCTAGCCAAGCACATCCGCGAGGAATCGAAGACGCGCAATGGCGTCAAGGTCCCCTTCACCACGCTCGACCTCTATGAGGTGGACTCCAAGGGCAAACAAAAGAACTATTACATCTACGTCTCGCTGCCGACCGGCGTCTTCTCATCCATGCCTGAAGACGGCGTGATGGCGAGCATCACGGGCACCATAAAGTGGCCTTACATGGTCGGCGCCATCGACCAGTAATCGAGGCGGGACGGATCCGTCAGGGCCGGGCGGCGGCCTGGTCCAAAGCTCGCTGATAGATGGGCGCGAATCCGTCCAGCGCCCCCCGCGCGGAGCTCTTCCCGAAGATGGCGGAGCGCATCGCATTCACCAAGCCGACCCGCCCGATCTCGTCGGGCACCTCGGTCGGAGCCTCATAGACTCCGTAGCCCACGGCCTTGGCGATCGGCGCGAAGAGCTCGTCCGCGGCGAGGTTCTGGTTTGACCGCCTCAAGCCCGGGGCCAGCTGGTAGCCGGGGACCCGGCTTCCGACCTCGCTGCCGGTCAGCCACTTGGCCAGGCGCTGGGCCGCGGCGACGCGGTCCTGGTCGCCGCTGGCGATCACCCCGTAAAGGCCGAAGCCGCCGGTGGTCGCGGGCTTGCCCGTCCGCCCCAGCGGCAGCGGCAGGACCTGGAACCGGAAGCGCTCGGCCGCCAAAGTCCGGATGTACCCGGGCGGGCTCAGCAGCATGGCGGCGGCGCCGGTCTTGAAGTGCTCGCGGGTCGCGGACTCGTCGGCCGATAGGAAATCGGGGGCCAGGCAATCGCATCGCTTCTGCAGCCTGGCCAGCTTCGCCAGGGCGGACACCGCCTCCGGGCGGTTGCCCCAGAAGGTCCTCCCATCCGGGGACAGGATGCGCCCGCCGTCTATGTAGATCAAAGCGGGGACGGCGGCTCCGGCCGTCAAGGCATAGACCCGGGTCCCATCCTGGCGCTTGAAGCTGAGCTTCCGGCAGGCCTCGGCGAACCGGTCGAAGGACCACGGGGCGTCGAAGGACGGCGCCTCGACGCCGCGCTCCTTGAGCAGGTCGGTGTTGGCGAGGATGGTCATGGCCGTGACCCATAGGGGCCAGGCGTAGGGCTTGCCCCCGTAGCTGGCGGCCTCAAGCGCGTTGGGCAGGAAGTCCTGCCGGTCCGCTGGGGTCAGCCAGGGGGTGATCTCGGACAAGAGTCCCTGCCGCGCGTAGCGGGGGATCTCCGCGCTGGTCAGGCGCGCGAGGTCGACTCCGGCGCGCGAGGCCACGGCCGCATGCAGGCGCGCGTCCCCTTCCGGGGTATACGGGATCCCGACGACGTCCACCCGGATGTCCGGATTGTCGGCGCGGAACAGGTCGAGCGCGCGGTCGGTGGCCACGGTCGGCGGTTCGGTGCTGCCCGCCGCATAGCCGCGCTGGTAGAAGACGATCCGGACCTGCGTCGCGGCCGCCTCCAGGGCCCGGGCCTGCGGGGGCCAGGCGGCCGCGGCGATGAGCGCCAGGAGACTGACGGCTCTCAGAGTCCTCTGATCCGGCATATCATCCTCCCATTCATTCAGCGGGCCGAAGCCGCGGCCGAGCCCGCGGCCAGGCCTGAAGCCCAGGCGAAGTGGAGGTTGTAGCCGCCGCTGTCGCCGTCCACGTCGAGCATCTCGCCCGTGAGGTGGAGCCCCGCGGCTTTGCGCGAGGCGAAGCCGCGCGGGTCCACCTCGTCGGCGCTCACCCCGCCGGCCGTGACCATGGCCTCGTTCCAGCCGCGGGCTCCGGCCACTTCGAAGCGCCAGTCCTGCAGGAAGACCGCCAGCCGCTCGCAGGCGTCGCGGCCCAAGGAGTCCAGCGGGCGGTTCGCGTCCCAGCCCAACGAATCGATGATCGCCCCGGCCAATTGGGCCGGGAACATCCCCAGGAAGAAATCCTTGAGGGGCCGCTTCGGGCGGCCGGCCCAGCGGCCGATGACCAGCGCGCGCAGGCCCTGCGGGGTGAACTCAGGGAAGAGGTCGAGGCTGCCCGCCACCGGCCCCTTGGCCAAAGCCTGGACCGCCTCGCGGCTTACGTCCAAGGCCGCGGGCCCGGAGAGGCCGTAGTCCGTGAACAGGACCTCGCCCCGGCTGCGGCAGAGCTCGCGCTGGCCGCCCAACACGCGCAGGCCGGCCTCCACGCGCAGGCCGTGCAAACGCTTGACCGCGTTGTCCTTGACGAGCAGCGGGACCAAGGCCGGCGAGAGCCCGGTCACTGAGTGACCCAAGGACTTGGCCAAGCCATAGCCGTTCTCGCCGCCGCCGAGCTGGGGGTAGGAGGCCCCGCCGCAGGCCAGGATGAGCCGGTCGCAGCCCAGCTTTTCGGGGCCGAGAGCCTGGGCCGCTGGCGCGTCCTTCTTCCAGGGCACGGCCGCGGTCGTGATGATGAAGCTGACTCCCTCGCGCTCGACGGCCGCGGCCTCGGTGCCGAGCCGGACCGTCACGCCCAAGCGTTCCAGTTCCGCCTTGAGCACGTCGAGCACCGCGTGGGCTTTGCCGCACCTGGGGAATATCCTCCCGTCCGGTTCTGTGACGGTCAGGAGACCCAGTTCCGAGAAGAACCGGTCCGTCTTGAAGCGCGAGAGGGCCTCGCGGATGAAGGCGGGCTTGGCGCCGTGGTAGCGCTCCAGGGCCATGCGGCTGTTGCCGAGGTTGCAGCGGCCGCCGCCGCTGGCCAGGATCTTGCGGCCCAAGGAGTGCCCGCGCTCCAGGAGCGTGACCTGGGCCGTGCTCCGGCCCGCGGCTATGGCCGCGGCCAGGCCCGAGGCTCCGGCTCCGACGATGATGACCCGGTGGCCCATCACTTCGCCGGCGGCGGCGGGGGCAGGGCCGGCCAGACCATCTTCTCGGGGTGTACCGTAGGGGCGCAGCGCGTATAGAACTTGCCCTTGAACCAAAGGGCCACGTCCACGAAGTCGATGTAGTCGCGGTAGACCCGGACCATGGCGTCGCAGTTCTCGTCCGGGTCGCCCCCTGGGTCCGCCAACGTGTACTTGGCCAGACCCTCGCACACGGTCTGCTGGATCTTGGCGATATTGGTCTGGATCTCGAGCGGGATCCTGTTATAGCCCACGCCGACGCTTCCGGCGGGCGCGCCGGTCTCGGCCCTGGGTGGGTCGTAGGGACAGCCGGCCGAGTTGGCCAAGGCGCGGCCCATGCGGCGGCAGGCCCAGACCAGGTCCCGCCCCTCGAATTCGGCCATCGCGCAGCAGTTGCCGTCTTGGGTCAGGCCCGAGTTGAACCAGTGCCGGTATTGGTTGCTCTCCGCGGGGAAGGGTTTGGTGTTGGGCGGGCGGTGGCGGGCCGGGGTGTCCGGGCCCTGCTCGCACTGGACGAACGCGGGACCCAGCTTCTCCTCGTCCCCTGGCCGGACCGGTATGCCGCCGCTGGAGCCGCCTTTCCAAATCCCGGAATAGGGCTTGGTCCCTTCGGGAGCGCCGGTCTGGCCGGAGGGGTTCTCTCCCGGCTGGGTGTCGCTGCTGTTCTCGGCTGAGTATTCGGTCTGCTCGGCCGGCTGCTCTTCCTCCTGGGCCCTGGCTGAAGGCGCCAGGCACAACATCGCGGCCAGGAAGGCCGGCAGGGCCCTCATGACCGCCGGGCCTTGCGCAGGGCCAGCGCGACCTTCTCGGCCGTGATGGGCATGGTCTTGATGCGGATGCCCACGGCGTCCTCCACCGCGTTGGCCACCATGGAGGCGGCCGGGATCATGGTGTGCTCGCCCACGCCGCGCGCGCCGTAAGGGCCGTCCGGCTGGGCGGCCTCGATGATGATGGGCACCACCTCCTCCGGCATGTCGAGCGCCGTGGGGATCTTGTAGTCCGAGAAGTTGGCGTTGAGGAGGCGCCCCTTGGCGTCGAAGCGCATGTCCTCGTAGAGCACCGTGGCCAGGCCCTGCAGCATGCCGCCCGTGACCTGGCCTTTGATGAGCTCGGGATTGAGGGCCTTTCCCACGTCGGCGGCCAGCACGGCTTTGAGGACCTTCATCTTGCCGGTCTGCTTGTCGATCTCCAGGATGATGCCGCCCGCGCCCGTGGTGTAGTGCACGTTGGGGTGCCCGCCTTGCCCGGTCTCGGGGTTGGAGATGGCGGAGGCGAACTCGGGCATGAACATGCCGTGGCCCATGACCGGGCCGCCCTTGAAGGTGTGGTCCGCCGCCTCTATGCCGGTGATGACGAAGTCCTTGAAGGGCAGCTTCCAGCCTTTGTGCGTGCGGCACTTGACGCACTCGTCTTCCAGATAGAGGTGGTCCTTCTCCATGTGCAGGGTCCTCTGCACGGTGGCGAAGATCTGCTCGCGCGCGTCCAAGGCCGCCTTCTTGACCGCGTTGCCGCAGCCCCAGGTGACGTGGGAGCCCACGGTCTGCCACTCGTAGGGGTTGCGGTCCGTGTCCGGGGTCTCGACGCGGATCTTGGAGACCGGGACGGTGAGCACCTCCGAGGCGACCTGGGCCATGACCGTGAGCAGCCCCTGGCCGAGCTCCATGCCGGAGACCAGCAGGTTGATGCTGCCGTCCTCGTTGAATTTCAAGAAAGCCGAGGAGGATGCGTTGGGCGGCATGGCCGGCGCCTTCCAGTACAAGACCAAGGCCTTGCCGATGGCCTTGTGGGGGTCCTTGGAGACTTCCTTCTTGCCCCAGCGGATCTCGACCGCGGTCCGGCCGATGGCTTCCTGGATGCCGGTGGGGTTCATGGTCGCGCCGTAGGGCAGGATATCGCCTTCCTTGATGGCGTTCTTGCGGCGCATGGCCACAGGGTCCAGCTTGAGCTTGCGCGCGACCTGGGTGATGTGGGACTCCAGGCCGAAGCCGAACTCGGAGTAGCCGAAGCCGCGGTACGGGCCGCCGGGCGGCAGGTTCGTGTACATGCAGACCGAGTCGATCTTGAGATTGGGGACCTTGTAGGGGCCGGTGGCGGAGAGGCCGGCGGCGTTGACCACGTTGGCGCCGTATTCGACGTAGGCGCCCGCGTCCCAGTAGATGTCGTGCTCGAGCGCGGTGATGGTCCCGTCCTTCTTGACGCCCATCTTGAGCTTGGAGACCACGCCCTGGCGCTGGTAGGTGTTGTAGAACTCCTGGGCGCGGTTCCACATGATCTTGACCGGGTGGCCCTTGACCGTGGTGGCCAGGGCCGCGCCCAGGATCTCCATGGACACGCCGGCCTTGCCGCCGAAGCCGCCGCCGATGTAGGGGGTGATGACCCGGACGTCCTTGTGCGTGATGCCCAAAGGCGCCAGGGCCTCGGCGAAGCCGTGGCGTTGGGTGTAGGGCGACTGCGAGGCGGTCCACACGGTGAGGCGGCCGGAGGCGTCGTAAAGGCCGACCGCGCCGTGGACCTCTATGGAGCAGTGGGCGTAGCGGGGCACGGTGTAGGTGTCCTCGAAGACGAGGTCCGCGGCCTTGAAGCCCGCCTCCGCGTCGCCCTTGCGGATCTTGCGCCAGTGGGCGATGTTGGTGCCGGCCTTGGGGAAGAACCAGGGCACGTGCTGGTAGCGGCCGAGGTCGGGGTGGATGAGGGTGGCCTTCTTGCCCAGGGCGGTCATGGGGTCGAGCATGGGGGTGAGCTCTTCGTAGTCGACCTTGACCAAAGCGGCGGCTTTCTTGGCGGTCTTGGGGTCCCAGGCGATGACCGCGGCCACCTGCTCGCCGACGAAGCGCACGCGGTCCTGGGCGAAGATGTGGCGGTCCTTCATGTACAGCCCGAACACGTAGGGGAAATCCTTGCCGGTGACGACCTTGACCACGCCCTGGACCTTGAGGGCCGCCGAGGCGTCGATCCCCTTGATCTTGGCGTGGGCGTAAGGGCTCTCCACGATGCAGGCGTAGAGGAGCTTGGGGCCGAACTCGATGTCGTCTACGAACTGGGCCGCGCCCATGACTTTTTCCAGGCCGTCGATGCGGGGCACGGAGTGGCCCACGCTCTTGTATTCGCGGTCGGCGGGGTGGCGGAGGCGCTCGCCGAGCTTGAGCTGGTCCGTGACGGTCTTGTGGCCGTTGCCGTTGTGGTGCTTCGGCTTGTGGATGAGCTTGGATTTGTCCATGGGTCCCCCGGATTACTAAGGCGAAAGTTCAAGCCGATTCTAGCACTTTGCGGGGGCCGCAGAATCGGTCGGGTGCGCCGAAAATTTGCAGGTAGCCGCCAGACCGGGCGCCCGGAATTGCGCGCCCGGCAATCTCCCGTGGGGGTCCCTCCCTTGGTCCGTTGCTTTTCTGCAACTTCTCTACCCAACGCAGCGATATAGGGCATCTATTCCAAACGGTGTTGTTTTGGAGCAACGGACCAAGGGAGGCAAGGCTCGGCGGGTGGGAACTTTTTCGGGGGTCATCTCGTAAGAAAAGTATGGATTCTCAAGGGACGGTGCGTCGCATGGCGACATCGCTCAAAGAGTTGCGGCTGGACCGCGGAATCTCCCAGCGGCAGCTTGCCGATCATGCCGGCTACCTAAAAATCTTCGGCGCACCCGATCGGTCCGCCTGCTCTTGCAGGCCCGGGCGGCGAAGGTGTATGCTCCGGGACATGACGACCACCAGCCAGCCGCTGACCAAACGCAAGGCCTGGAGGGCGCTCGCCGCCCACCATAAGAAGCTCGCGCCGGCCCACCTGCGCGAGCTCTTCGCCGACGACCCCCGACGGGGAGAGCGCCTCACGCTCGAAGCCGCAGGCCTGTTCCTTGACTATTCCAAGAACCGCGTCACGGACCAGACCCTTGGCCTGCTGGTCCAACTGGCCGAGGAATCCGGCCTGCGCGGGCGCATCGACGCCATGTTCGGCGGCGAGAAGATCAACTCCACCGAGGGCCGCGCCGTCCTGCACACGGCCCTGCGCGCGCCCAAAGGCGCCTCCATCATCGTAGACGGCAAGGACGTGGTGCCCGAGGTCCATGCCGTGCTCGAGCGCATGGCCGCCTTCTGCGAGCTGGTGCGCGGCGGCGGCTGGAAAGGACACACCGGCAAGCGCATCAAGAACATCGTCAACATCGGCATCGGCGGCTCCGACCTCGGTCCCGTCATGGCTTATGAGGCCCTGCGCCACTACAGCGAGCGCGGCCTCGCCTTCCGGTTCGTCTCGAACGTGGACGGCATCGACTTCGTGGAGGCGGTCCGCGGCCTGGACCCCGCCGAGACCCTGTTCATCGTCTCCTCCAAGACCTTCACCACTTTGGAGACCATGACTAACGCTGAGGCCGCGCGGAGCTGGCTGCTCCGGGGCCTGGGCGGCGAGCGCGCCGCCGTGGCCAGGCATTTCGCGGCCGTCTCGACCAACGCCGCCAAGGTCTCGGCCTTCGGCATAGACACGGCCAACATGTTCGGCTTCTGGGACTGGGTGGGAGGCCGCTACTCCATGGACTCGGCCATCGGGCTCTCCACCATGCTGGCCATCGGGCCGGAGCGCTTCCGCGCCCTGCTGGCGGGCTTCCGCCGCATGGACGAGCATTTCCGCACCGCGCCTTTCGACCGGAACCTGCCGGTCCTCATGGGCCTGCTCGCGGTCTGGTACTCGGACTTCTTCGGCAGCCAGACCATCGCGGTCCTGCCCTACGAGCAGTACCTCAAGCGCTTCCCGGCCTACCTCCAGCAACTGACCATGGAAAGCAACGGCAAGAGCGTCACGCTCGGAGGCAAGCCGGTCGCCTGCGACACCGGCGCGGTGTATTGGGGCGAGCCCGGGACCAACGGCCAGCACTCCTTCTACCAGCTCATCCACCAGGGCACGCGCCTGATCCCCTGCGACTTCATCGCCTTCGGCCAGGCCCTGACCCCGCTGGGGCGCGCCCATGACCTGCTGCTGGCCAACATGCTCGCCCAGGCCGAGGCGCTGGCTTTCGGCAAGACCTTGGCGGAGGTCAAGGCCGAAGGCACGCCGGACTGGCTCGCGCCGCACCGGGTCTTCGCGGGCAACCGCCCGTCCAACGTCATCCTGGCCGAGCGGCTCACCCCGGAGGCTCTCGGGGCCTTGGTCGCGCTCTACGAGCACAGCGTGTTCACCCAGGGCGCGGTCTGGGACATCAACCCCTTCGACCAGTGGGGCGTGGAGCTGGGCAAAGCCCTGGCGACGCGCATCATCCCGGAGCTCGAGGCCGCGGCCGCCCTGGAGCTCGGGCACGACAGCTCGACCAACAGCCTGATCCGGCGCTGCCGGCTGATGAAAGGAGCCTGACATGAAACGCCAGCCTGCCCTCGTCGTCCTCTTTTGCTCCGCGTTCGTCTTCGGCCCGCTGTCTGCGGCGCGCGCCGAGACCCTCTACCAGAAGCCGCCCCAGGAGGTCCTCGACGTGCTGCACGCGCCGGCCGCGCCCGACGCGGTCATCAGCCCCACGCGCGACGCCATGCTCCTGGCCGCGCCCGTGCGCCATCCCTCCATAGCCTATGTCGCCGAGCCCATGCTGAAGCTGGCGGGAGTGCGCATCATCCCGCGCACCCGGCGGCTGCAGGATTCCCGCTACTGGAGCGCCTTGAGCCTGGTCGCCCTGCCCGGCGGCGCGGCGCGCGCCGTGAGCCTGCCCGTAGACGCCAAGGTCGGGCTCCCGTCCTGGAGCGCGGACGGCAAGCGCTTCGCTTTCATCAACATGGGCGCGGACAGCGTCGAGCTCTGGGTGGGCGACGCGGCCTCGGCCCAGGCCCGCCGCATCGCGGGCGTGCGCCTCAACCCCTTCCTCGGCGCGCCCCTGCTGTGGCTGCCGGACCAGAAGACCTTGCTCGTGCGCGCCGTGCCCGAGGGCCAAGGCGCGCCTCCGGCGCAGGACGCGGCGCCGCGCGGGCCGTCCGTCCAGGAGACCTCCGGCCAGAAGGGCGCCAGCAGCACCTACGAGGTGCGCGACGTGCTCAAGAGCCCCAAGGACGAGGAGCTCTTCGACTACTACGCGGCCGCCCAACTTCTGCTGGTGGACGCGGAGAGCGGCCGGGTCACGCCTTTGGGCAAGCCCGGCCTCTATGCCGGCGTCTCGCCTGCGCCGGACGGCCATCTTCTGGTGGTCACCATCCACCGGCCCTATTCCTACCTCACCACGGCCGAGCGCTTCCCCCGGGAGGTGGACATCTGGGACAGCTCCGGGACGCTGGTGCATCACCTGGCCTCGGTCCCTCTGGCCGACCGCGTGCCTATCTGGGGCGTGCGCACCGGGCCGCGCGATTTCACCTGGCGCGCCTGCGAGCCAGCGTCCGTGGTCTGGACCGAGGCCCTCGACGGCGGCGACTGGAAGACGCAGGTCCCGCAGCGCGACCGCCTCATGATGCTCAAAGCGCCCTTCACAGGGGAGCCGGCCGAGGTCCTGCGGGTCAGGGACCGCGTGGAGCATATCTTCTGGGGCGAGCGCCGCGGCCTGGCGCTGGTCCTGAGCGCCGACCCCATCAAGCACTGGACCCAGACCCACGCGGCGGACTTCGACGACCCCCAGCCGGCCGCGCGCCTGATCTGGGACATGTCCAGCGACGAGGCCTACAACCATCCGGGCTGGCCGGTCATGAGGACCTTGCCCAACGGCATGCGGGCGGTGCTCCAGGACCGGGACTCCATCTATCTCGACGGCCAGGGCGCCTCGCCCGAGGGCGACCGGCCCTTCCTGGACCGGCTGGACCTCAAGACCCTCAAGACCGAGCGGCTCTTCCGCTGCGACCGTTCTTCCTACGAGGAGTTCTACGCCTGGCTCGACCTCAAGGCCGGGACCTTCCTGACCCGGCGCGAGAGCCCCCAGGACCCGCCGAACTTCTTCGTGCGGGACCTCAAGGGCAAGCTGACCCCGGTCACGCGCATGCCCGACCCCGCGCCCCAGCTGCGCGGCATCACCAAGCGCCTGGTGACCTACAAGCGCGCCGACGGCGTGGACCTCTCCTTCACGCTCTACCTGCCCCCGGGCTACAAGGCGGGCACGCGCCTGCCCGCGATCGTGTGGGCCTACCCGCTCGACTACGCCGACCCCAAGATGGCGGGGCAGGTGACGGGCTCCACGCAGACCTTCACCACCTTGGACTGGCCCCTGCACCTCTTCCCCCTGCTGGAGGGCTACGCGGTGCTGGACAATCCCCTCATGCCCGTGGTGGGCGACGCCAACAAGATCTACGACACCTACATGGAGCAGTTGGTCGCCGGCGCCAAGGCCGCGGTGGACAAGGCGGTGGAGCTGGGCGTGGCGGACCGCGACCGCATCGGCATCACCGGGCACAGCCACGGGGGCCTCATGACCGTCAACCTCCTGGCGCACTCGGACCTCTTCCGCGCGGGGGTGGCGCGCAGCGGGGCCTACAACCGCTCGCTGACCGCCTTCGGCTTCCAGAGCGAGCGGCGCACCCTGTGGGAGGCGCCGGAGGTCTACACCAAGGTCTCGCCCTTCTTCCACGCCGACGAGATCAAGTACCCGCTGCTGCTCATCCACGGCGAGCTGGATTCCAACCCGGGGACCGTGCCTCTGCAGTCGCAGCAGCTCTTCGAGGCGGTGCGCGGCAACGGCGGCACGGCGCGCCTGGTGATCCTGCCTTTCGAGTCGCACGGCTACCGCGCTATGGAGTCGACCGAGCAGGTGCTCTACGAGATGCTGGCCTGGTTCGACAAGTACGTCAAGAACGCCGCGCCGCGCGCGGCCTTGAAAACCCCGTGAGCCTAGTCTATAATCTGACCTATGGAAAAAACGGAACCCGCGGACATCGGCCGCAACGACCCCTGCCATTGCGGCTCGGGGAAGAAGTACAAGAAGTGCTGCGCGGCCAAGGACGAGGCCATGGAACGGGAAGCGCTGGACAAGAAATGGGCTGAAGCCGTCGAAAAGAAGAAGCACGAGGACCACCAAGCGGCGCAGCAGCAGGGCGAGGCGTCCCCGGCGCCGCGAGCCGTTCGCGCGCCGATGGTCCCGAAAGGCGCCGCGCCGAAGTTTCAGCCCTTCACGGGGCCGAAGGTCCGTCTGCCTCGGAAGTCCGGCGAAAGCTGACTACTGCATGTGCAGCAGGGCGTCCACGCGCTGCGTCGAGAAGTCGGCGTAGAACTGCTTGATGCGCCAGCCCAGGAGCGCGGCCACGGCCAGGAAGGCGAGGTTGGCCGCGGCCTTGGCGACGAAGGCCACGGCGGCCTGAGCCCGCTCGGCGGCCATGGCCGCCGACACGTCCAGCGCCCGGTCCACGCTGCCGCCGGCCTCGGCGGCTTCGAGGCTCGCCAGCTCGTCCGGGGAGAAAATCCCCAGCAAGTCCAAGGTCTCGCACACGCCGCCCCCGGCGTTGGCCTTGTCCAAGGCCGCCCGCAGACGGGCGTCGTCCTCGCCCAGGCCCGCGGAGCTTCCGGCCAGGACGATGGCCCGGGAGAATGAGACCCCCGCCTTGAGCATCAGCGCCAGATACTGAGCGAAGTTCGAGGTCAGGATGGTGGCGAGTATGGGCAGCCGCCTCATCCAGCGGGGGCTCCTGGCGAGCGCGCAGAGCAGGTACCCGGCCGCGGCGCCGCCCAGGCACATGGGCGCGAGGATGAGGGCCACGGCCCGCAGATACGCCGGCAGGCCGCTGCGCATGAGCAGGCTGATGTGGAAAGCGAAAGGCGCCAAGGTCAGGAGGAAGGCGGGGTAGAGGAGCTTGGGCAGCAGGCGCAGCCAGAAGCGGCGGCGCTTTTCGAGGCTCTCGGCCAGGCCGGTGAACACTTCGTCGAGCCGGCCGGTCTCTTCGCCGATGGCGATGACGTCGCTCTGCCAGGCGGGGAACCTTTCCGTCAGGCGGCGCATGGCCGCGGCCATGGACTCGCCCGCGTCGGTGGCATCGGCCAGCGCCGCGATGTCTTGGTCGCGGGTCCTAGACGAGAGGGTGCGCAGGGCGCGCCCCATGGGGAGGCCGGCCCGGCAGGCGTCGGAGAGGCCGCGGTAGAGGCGGATGTGGCGGGAGTAGAGCATGGCTGATAAGGATACTCCTCTTGGCCGACTTCTGGCAAGGTGATTCCCCGAGCGCCCCGGACATGCGCGGCGGGTCTGGGGCGAAACCGGCCAGGCACGGAGTGGCTGGACGGCAGAGGGTGTTTGGGTGGCGGGTTTCTGTTTTTTAGGAACGGGCGTCAAGGCATAACGCTGAGGCCAACCCCACGTAGGGCGCCGCGTGTGCGCGCGCCCGCCGAAGCCGATGTGGAACTTGGCTCATTTGTGACGTACCAACTTGAACTCCTTCCCGTCGTACTCGTAGCGTGGATGCTTTTCTCTTGGTTTCTTCAGCGAGTGTACCGGCGCCTCTTCGCTAACCCAGGCCTTTTCCGTTACTTCAATTGTTGGCGTGTAGTTCGGGTTACCAGTAAAGTGCGAAAAGATGTGGCTCCAGGACATCAGAAGGTCGATGCGGTTACCGGCGTACGCGGCAAGTCTCGCACGCCAGATGGGCCTCAATGATCCCCCGTCGATTCTGAGCAATATCCCTTCCGTATTGCGTTCATGCGGCGATGACCAGGCCTCCCATTCGTACACGACCCAGAGGCAAGCGGTATTGGGCAACAGATCGGGTACAACAGTCCCGGTTGAGAACTCCAATCTCGGGGTGGGTTTGAGCGAGAAAAGGGGTTGGCTCTTGTCGTCGGTATTGGCTCGCCAAAGTTTTAGAACCCCATACTCCTCAGACATCCCCCGTTGCGGATCGTCGGGGCCAGAGACCACTCGAATTACAAACGAAGGTGGATTGCCAATCAGGTAGCGGTGCGGAAGCCTCCTCACGTACATGTAGGCGCTTGCAGTCGAGGCAATTAATAGGCTGGCAATTCCCACAACGGCGAAGAAGGATGTCCTCATCTGACTTGCTGTCATTTCCAAATAACGAAGCTGTAGAAAAATCCTCCGCGTCATCGATAGCTGCATCAGGATCAACCTTTATTCGATTATAGTCAAGAATCTGCTGTCATGAGAGGATTATCTACAGCTTCAACAATGGGCCTGCGGCGCGCGCTATGTGCGCGCCGCATTGGCCAACCCCACTTTGGCGCTCCGCACGTGCGCGCGCCCGCAGCGCCGAATGTTGAACCGAGTCTTGCCATGCAGAATTCTCATAGTCTTCATTGCGTGGCGACCTCGGCTCGGACCCGTCCTATCAAGAATCTAGCAAAAGCGACTTCTGCTGCAACGACCACAATGCAGATAGGGAAGAAGTGATCAGATCCCATATTCAGCCGAAGCATGTGGCCGCATATAAAAAGAAAAGCAAAGCCAGACAACAAGCCACCAAGCAACGACCTGAGGGCTCCCGGGAACAGTAGGCTGGGAAGCATGGCGGCCATCAGTTGGAGAAATAGGATGAGATGGCCGGGAGGCTCCGTTGAAATTACCAGGGAAAGAACAACGAAGGGACCAGTGGCCCAAATTAGTCGCCAGTAGATTGGTCTAGGAACCGATTCCCCCATGTAGTAGACGACGAAAAGTAAGCTGTAAATTGAGCCCGCCGCCGTGCCGCCAACCAGAGCCCATACTATCCCGAACATGATGCCCACAAGGCCATGGATGGTTACGAAACGAAGGTGGTCGGATGCAAGAGATAATGCAAGACACAGGATGCCCGAAAGCCCGGCGTTTATGGCGACAAAATAAATCGCACCGTCTATTCGGTTCAATACATCTCCTTCCGCCTAACGAAGCTGTAGAAGATCTCCTGTGCCATTGATCGCTGCATCAGAATCAATCCTTATTCGATTATGGTCAAGAATCTATTGCCATGCGGGTATTATTCTAGAGCTTCAACGCATGGGCCTACCGCGCGCGCTATGTGCGCGCCACGGAGGCCCACCTGACCGGGCTCCGCACTTTTGCGCGCGGCCGGAGAGCTCGATGTGTCTAGCAGACACGACCGAAATGCGGCATACGATAAACTCATTTTGAGGCTTTCTGATAATACTTGAGCAAGAGCTTCCAGCGTTGTGTCTCACCCAGCATATTGATGGAGGCAGCCCACAATGGTATTTGGGATTCCGACGGCTCCTGGTGAACGCTTGAATCTGGAAAATCAGCGCACCAGGTAGCCATTTGTGGCCATCCGTTGTCTGTACAGGCGAGAATTTCAGAAAATGCCTCAAGACCATCCGGTGTTTTAGGGGCGCCTTCGGCAATCAACCGGCGGATCTCTCGTGCCACCGCTTTAGGTTCCGGATATTCAAAAAGGCCGTGAAGAACTGGCTTCAGGACATTGCTGTATCTGTCCATATCTAATTCCCGGACCAGCAGAGGCAATGCACGCGGATCAGGAAGATTCGCTAAACGTTCCGCCGCGGCCTCGCCCTCGAATGCGTCGCCGCCAGCAAATGCATCTTGGCACTCACGAAGTGTTTGAGTAACAAACTCCGGGCTAGGTGGAAGGACTACGAGGCGGGTCGGTTCAGAAAATATTTGCACCATGGGTCCCGAGGAGTATTGTAAATGGACCGCAGTCTCCGGAATTTCCAATTGGTATTCACCAGGCGCGCGGATGAAGAACGAGCCGGGCCTTCCTATCCTGCGGGGGCCGCCAGGAGGCAAATAAGGCGCGCCATTGTAAATCACGTTGAAAGTCCATAGGCCTGGGACCGCGCCGCAATGCCTGACCCGCACACCTTTTGAGGTCAGAATCAGGTGTAAAGCCCCCCAAGGCCAACTGTGGTCTTCAAAAAAATCTCCATTCCCAATAATTCTTGCGTCGTGCTCATCCGCCAAGACCGGCGTCACCTTGATTTCTTCACCAGCATAGAACTGCGTTTTCTCCATCGATAATCGCAGCTTGACTCGGTGATGCGATCCTGGCGGGGGTGCGATCCGACGATACAACTCTGGCAACCGCCCTTGCAGCAGTTCGTGGCAGGGGTAGTCCTGCCGTCCTGCCATTTGAGTGATTTCGGCCAAAGTGGCGAGGGTGAATTTAGAAGTTGAATGTACAAAGGCCGCGGCCAAGCCGCAGCGGCGCTTTACCGAACCACGCTGGATTTCTCTTTCGCCCTCTTGTATTGCATCCACATCGCTAGAGGAAAACGCCAACACCATGCTCAGGCCGCGCCGCGGAGATTTATCATCATCGGCAGCAATCATGCGTCGGTACATTGGCAATGCGGCGCGTGCGAAAGGACCTTGCCTTGAAACAGCTTCCATTTGCGCCCATTCATAAATCCGTCCCGTCTCGATCATTCGGACCATCTCGGGAACGGCCGAAGACGATGTTTCACCAAACATTGAAAGTGCGCTGAATGCGTTACTCGCGACAATGGGATCGGTATCCTTCATTACTTCAACGAGAGCGGGAATGGTTGTGGCTGGATTTGCGCCAATTATGCCGAGTGCCATGACAATCGTTGAACGATTGTCTCGAGAACTAGAGAGCCTGCGGAGTAATTCGGGAGCGGCCGCTTTGGCATACGGCCCGAGTTCAACTAAATCATTCAGGGCGTCATCCTGGTCTGGTGTATCAAGCTTTCTGACCAACTCGGGAATGATATCGCGATCAAGGGCGCCTTCGTCCAGTTGGGCACGTGCTGGCAGCGCGAGCAAAACCAGCGATGCCATCGTGAATGCTTTCATCTTGTGTCTTCTAACGCTGAGCCGCCGCCGGTTGCATGAGCCGACCGCTTGAGCGGGCGGCTCATGCGAATGTTGGGCGGCCGAGAATAGTTCATTTCGGCTTTGGAACCTCTACAGAGATGGTGAAGGGGTTGCTCATGAGTTCCGTGTCAAGAATGTGGGTGTTAGCATTTTTCATTATCTGATTGCATTGGATGGTGCAAACAGCGACAAATTTATATTGTCCAGATTCTCTGAAAGTCCAGTAAGCGCTGACATCGATGGTATCACCCATCGTCGCGCCCGGTTGAGCTGACCAATCCCTGCCTATGCCCCCTATGAGTACAACATTCCCTGTCGGGGTGATGCTCTTCTGTTTGCCTGCGGGCAAAAAAAGGTCGCAGGGGAGGTAGTGTATTTCGAAAGGGCTCAGATTCCGAAAGCGCAGGTACACGGTCGGTGCCACTTGATTGGACTTTGGGACTACGGCTTCAAGTATGATAACCGGATGGAAACCGCATTTGCGGGACACAGCGATTAACAAGCAGAGGCCTAGCACTACTCCCAGAATCCAGCTTAGCGATTCGCGTACGACGCTATGACTCCTGCTGGAGTGAGGCGAATAGGTCTGTCCATGCTCGACGATTAGGTGATTCGCATTTGGCTTCTCATCGGACGTTGAACATCCCTTCCTCCATATCAGCATTTGAGCGGCAGCCGCAAGAAACCCGATCAACGATGCAAACGGCACGACTGCAACATGGACTGATTTTAGGACCGGAATGGAAACAGACTCAATCAGGCGTGCCAAAATCAGTTGAAGAAATCCCTTCGCCGCAAATGATATGGAGGGATTCACAAGTTCCGAAAGCACGGCACCGATAGGGCAAATCACTAGACCAACCATCGCCCCCGCCAAGGCACCCCGCCATAGAGAGAGTCGAGGCTGGACCATGAAACGCCAGATCAGTGCACTTGTCAGAGCCGCGCTCAATCCGTAACCAATGCAGTGACGGCTGAGCAATTGGTGCGGAAAATTGGCGGCCCACGTAAGGAGCCAGATGATGCTCCCGAAGATCAGTCCGGTGGGAATCCAAAGGTGTCTCATCGGATTTCTAGTGTCCCGTCCGTCCAACGCTGGGCTCGACGGCGCGCGCTATGCGCGTGCCGCTGAGGCCAGCCCCGCGTTGGCGTTCCGCGCACTTGTGCGCGGCCGCCGATGTTATGGCTCATTTGCTGTTCAATGCGCCGGATGATTCCTTTGACGTTTCAAATCTTCGGACGGCTGCCAATGCCTCTGGTGTGCCGATTCCCCTGAGAGCTTCCATCACAGCGTTTGTTGCTATGTTCAGGTGGAGCCGTCTCGTGGCAGGACTATAAAAAGGATCGCCCTTTTGGTTTTCGGGAAACGGCATGACTAAGCTATCTCCATTCGACTTTTCTGCGACTTCAAATAAAGAGGGAACCGCTGAAGCTGCCGCTGGGCCAATCTGCCCCAGGGCGATGGCAGCATAGTAGGCACAAGTGAAGGTCGGCTCATGACCAATAATCGAACTCGAACCTTGACAGATTCGGGTCTCCGGTTCTTGCAGGAAACGGGTCAGCCGAGGAATGGCTGTCGCAGCTGCGGCGCCGATGCCTCCCAGAGCATCGATGGCCCATTGACGGACGGTCTTGTCATCGAGCATCGCAATCAAATCGGAGACTGCTGGCCTTGATGGCGACCCAATCTTCCCCAACGCAAGCGCAATGCTCCCTCGGCACCAGGTCTCACGGTGCATCTGTGTCATGAGCGCAGGGATTGCCTTCTCTGCTCGCAGGTCTCCAAGAGCGTCAATCGCGGCGCAACGCGAATCCTGAGTTTGATCATTAATGGATTCAATGAGTCTTGGGATAGCTTTGCGTCCCGCTGGACCCATTTTCGCGAGGGCTGCAGCAGCATACCATCTTATCCCCCAGTCTGAATCTGACAAGCACCTCATTATCTTGCCCGAAGCCGAAGCGGCCGGCAAACCGATTTCATTTAATGATTGGAGGGCGTAGTGTCTCAGGCGGAAGTGGTGGTCTGGAGATTCGAGAAGGTCGGTGAGGGCCTTGACTATATCTGGCGTCGTAGGTTTGACTTTTCCTAATGCTACTGCTGCTGCTACGACGCGGGTACTGGGCCTCTCATCTTTTAGGACACGGATCAGATCAGAAACAGTAGGGTCGCCAATTTGGCCGGCGCGATGCTCTTTTGTGCTCCCAGAGACGACGAATCCTGTGGGGCCAAGAACCACGAGAAGCAACAGGAGTTCCCGAATCAATCTTATCATGAGAGACTGCAGTTGCGGCATTTCGCACTGTGGTAGAGCACGTCGGTCATTTTGTGATTACCCTCTGTTTCTGATCTGTAGCCGGGGTTTGCGGCGCGCGCTATGCGCGGGCCACAAAGGCTGCCCCCACGTTGGCGTTTTAGCAATTTCGATTCTAGTATTCGCGAAAGACGTACCCTTTGTCACATTCGCCACAGATGCTGCCCGTTTGTGCGTCGATGCCGCAGTGAGGGTAACGTGCGCCGAAAAAGGGATATCCCTCGACACTCCACGCCAAGGTCGGTGAGGAAGGTGATCCGCAGCTATCCCAAATTGAGCCAACCCGGATTGTCAATTGAGCCTTCTTGATGGGCAGGGGCCAGCCCCAATGCTCAAGAGCGATTCCGATAGCCATCATCTTTGTGATTTTTGGCTCCAGTTGCAGATTCCACGAATCTGTCTTGATGAACCTTACGGGAATGACCAGATTGTCGCCTGATTCACGTGTCCAGCCACCAACATGAGGAAGATCTATCGGCACTCCCTTCCACAACTGTACGACTGGTGCGGGAGTTCTCCACCAACTCTCACTAGCTAGGTCCGACGGATTGACTCCGAACAATCCTGCATTCTCTTTAACGAAGGTTGGCCACTTTTTTATTGTCGGAGATTTCTTCCCGGCGCTGACACACGTAACCCTTCCCTTGTAGCAGTCAACTTCAAAAGACCACTTCGCTCTAGCTGCTAGAATGGAGTTCTTGGTGGGTTCACCACAATCGTCTAGGTTGTTGCGAAGCTTTAGGCGCCCTCCACATGGGGCTAACACGGCAATGAGCCCAGATGCTGCTACCGTAACGAGCCCAGAGGCCAGCATCAACCCACAAATCCTAGTGCCCGCTCCCTTTCTCATCTTTCCGTTTCCAATACTGTCTAACGCGTCGATGCTGCTGCGCGCGCTACGCGCGGGCAGCAGCGGCCGACCCCTCTTGGGTTCCGCACTGGCGCGCGCCAGCAGAACCGGAAGTTGGGTGGAATCATTGCCTGGACTGCTTCGGCGCTAGCACGTTTATCGAGAACGGTGTGCTACTCGCTCGATAGACGGAGGAAGTCACGTCACCGGACTTGGCCATCCGTATGCATTCCATTCCGCATTCTACGACAAATTCATACTGGCCCGGTTCGTCCAGAGACCAGTAGTCCTCAATGAGCAGGACATTCGCAGGCTCTCTATTGAGCGCCAAATGGCCGAGACTTTCCGCTGAATTCTTGGGCACTGGATGTATGCCGTTTTGGTTACCAACTGATTTTATCTGGCAAAACCATTCGTAACAGTGGAAAGTCGCTGTGCTCAGATTGAGGGATTGAAATTTAACCTGATGTTTGTCCCCCGGATGTTCGGGAATGCTCTTTATGAGTTCCGCCGAAACACGGATGTCGGGCAAAGCTTCTTTAGCGGATCGATTCGCGAAATGAAGTATTGCTCCAATCAGTAGCGCGGAGGACGCAATACCGACAAGCCAACAAACTAATTTGCGCATGGGGCCGGTGAGTAATCCTCTTGTGTTGGCCGCTTGGTCATATTTTCACCTAACGTGGTGTCTGCCGTTTGTGGAAAATGGACAGCTTAAAATACCTTCAAACCGAATTATATTCCTCCGGCTTGCCTAAATCAATGAACATGCCAGCCCACCATCCGGCAAAGGCCGTTCCAGCCGGGTTGCACAAAATCAGAAAACCAACCCAGCCCCTTCCTTTACTTACTGCCCCGCCTGCGCCCAAACCTGGCCCGCCGGCTCCTTCTCCAATGCCTTGCCCAGCCCCTCCACCGCTTCGCCGAACGCCTTGCGCATCACCCGCGCCAGGTCTTGCCCCGGCCGGCCGCCGTGCGCCTCTTCCACCTCCACGGTCTTCTTCCAGAACCCCTGCAAGTCAGGCGCATCGGCCCGCACCAAAGTCGCCGACAGCTCCACCTTGAGCCGGTAGCTCCCGCCGCCCGAGCGCGGGTGTATCCAGGACGCCTCCTGCACCGCGCCCTCCACAAAAAGCCGGGCGCCCCGGGACTCCTGCTCCTGAATCGGGAGGTAGCCGTTGCCGCCCTCCACCACCTCGGCCGATTCCATCAGCCGGGCCTCCAGCTCTGAGGCCAATGCTTTGCTCAGGATCTGCATGGTCAGTTGGGGCCGCCACAGCGAGCCGCCGCGGGTCAGGTTGGACTGCAGGACCGGGGAGCCGTCCTTCGCGGAGGCCGTCCGGCTGCCGGCGACGGCTCATAATGGCAGGAGGGTTCCAGGCAGCCGCTCAGGACCGGAAGCAAGCCCAAAATCGAAAACGCAATATTGCGATTCATTTCTTCTCCGATCCAAGCCACTTCTGAGGGACCAGTGCCGTGCGCGATTATGGGAAGATATTCGCTTCGTAGGCCTTCTTTTGAAAGAAGTCGTCGGGCAGCGAATATTCCGAGGGATTGAACTTGTGTTTTTCAATCATTTCGTTAAGCTCGGCACTAGCCTGAATTCTTCAGTTGAAATGGAATTCGGCCCCGGCACGGCCGTAAGTGCCGGGGCCGAATCACGCTCCCGAAGAGCGTAAAGAAGCGTTGACCCAGCCCGAGGTGTGAACACCGGCCTCGGCGCCGCCCGGAGTGGCGGCGCCGGGGTGCCCGGCTCGCATACAGCGCTCGCCGGGCACCTTCCAAAACGAGCCATCGTCTCGCTAGACTTCTGTTGAACCCGTTGGAGTTACCCAAACGACAGGAGGCAACGAGACGATGGAATACCAAGCTACATCATTACTGGGCAGCAAGGAAATAGGGATCGAGTTCACGGACAAGCCCGTGACCGCCTGGGGCGGCCTAAGCTTGTTCGTGGGCTTGGCCCGCCAAGTTGGCCTTGAGCATGCTTTACGCGAGGCGTTGCCGTTTGAGCTGACCTCACCCAACGCCACTGACCCGGTCGAGATCGCGTTGGCGTTCATGGCCGGTGTCCTGGCCGGATCGCGGCGCCTGGCACATGTCGAGCGTTTGCGGTGGGACGAATGCGTGCGGCAGATGCTGGGGGTCAAGCGCTTCGTATCCGACACAACGCTGGCGCGCTTTTTCCGGCGGTTCACGGCCGGGACCGTGACGACGGTTTTCGAGCAGCTCATGGTCTGGCAGATGAAGTTGGTCGAACTCAACGAGGACATCCTGGACCTCGATAGCACGATCATGGAGCGCTACGGCAAGCAGGAAGGAGCGTTCCTGGGCTATAACCCAAAGAAACATCGCAGACCCAGCCACCATCCGCTCTTGGCCACGCTGGGCAGCCGTCCATGGATCGTTCATGCCTGGCTGCGGTCGGGAAACACGACGAGCGCCAGGGGTGCTGAGCAGTTCTTGGCGGAGACCTTGGCGATGCTGCCGAACGCTTCTTCAATCCGCTATCTTCGCGCCGATTCGGGTTTCGGTTACGATCCGTTCTTGAACTGCGTGGAAGACAAGCGCCTGGTCTACACTGTGGCGGCGCGTTTCACCAAAGGGCTCAGGAACCTGACGTCGGCGGTCACGAACTGGCGGGAGCTTGACCCGGACACCGCGGTCAGCGAGGTCATGTTCCAGGCGCATGGCTGGACGAAAGCGCGGCGGGTCGTGCTGATCCGCAGGCGCAAGAAGGAGTTGGACTTCGTGCGCGGCCGGGAGCTCTTCGATCTTCCAGGCTACTTGTTCCAGGCGATCCTGACCAATCGGACAGACGCGCCGGAAGAGGTCTGGCGCTTCTACCGCAAGCATGCTGAGATCGAGACGAAAATTCGCGAGCTGAAGTGGGACTATGGCATCGATGGCTTCGCGCAGAAGAAGTTCTTTGCAACCGAGGCCGCGTTCCGGATGGTTTGCATCACGTTCAATCTGATGACGCTGCTTCAGGAGAAGATCGGGCAGCCGGGCTATCAGACGCTGGGGACCTTGCGCGCGCAGTTGCTGGCCTGTGGTGCGGTGCTCGGACGCGATGGGAAAAAGACAGTCCTGCGGCTGTCGTTGGGGGGGCCGTGGCGTGTGCGTTTTGAGCAGGCACTGAGCGCCTTCTTCCCGGCGATAAAAGCCAACTGCGCCTCAGTTGTGACCAGCTAGACAACCCTAGGCCAGGAGGTGCTTATCGAGCGACAAAAATATCCGAAAAAGGCGGGACGAAATTATCCGGCCGCTTCCGACGATGGGAGTTGGCCAACTGACGTTTTCAGGCTAGAGATTGCCGCCTTGATTCTTTCCCCCAATATGCTCGAGATGGTGGCGGGCCCGGTTGTGTCGAAACCTTCCAGCATCATTTGTCGCCACTTGTTCCCATACAGGTAGTACATCCGGACAAGATAGATCTTCTTAAGGCGCATCTTGAGGTCCTTGGCAGTAGCCGAATCTAATGACCCGTGCGATGCTTTTCCATCAATGGCAGCCTCCAATTTTGTGCGGCTGCTTTTCTGCCCCGATTCTATCTTCGACGTGAGCGTCCAGATCTGTCTCACGAGAGCTTCCAGCTGCTTCTGATCCTTGGAAGAAGCAAGCTTGTTTTTCCTCCAGTAAGCAAGATAATCCTGAGACATCCCTCTATCTTCTCGCTTGAGACGCTCCCAATCGGAGTTTCCCTCTATGGGCCGTTGGGCCTGAGCCGCAGCAGGCGCTGCCGAAGCCGATGCGGCGGCCAGAAGACACGTCAAGGCTAATAGGCTCACGGGCATGAAATTGTTCTTTTCACTCATTTTTGGTTCTCCTCTCTTCTAAGACCTCAGCCACTTCTCAGGGGAAGCGCACAAAAACTCCTCAAGGGGGATGCCTTGCTCACCTACGATCAGCTTCCTCTGCGGGTGGAACTCCTCGCTGAATCGCTCCAGCCCGGACAAAGAGCCATCGCCCCTGGAGCTGGAAACCTCCACGGCCGTGAGCCCGCCTTCCCCCTTGATGACGAAGTCCACATCACGGCCCAGCTCGCGCCAGTAGAAGACCTCGCAGCCGGTCCCCGCGAGCCCGTTGACCAGCTGCGCCCCGACCGCGGATTCTACGAGCCGGCCCCAGAATCCCTTGTCCGCTTGCGCGGCTGCAAAGGAATGCTTGCCGCCGCTCGTGATCAGGGCGTTGTTGAGCGCGAGCAGTTTCGGACTGGAGCCCCTCTGCCCGGAGCCGCCACCCGGGTACTTTTGCAGGCCCGCCAGCAGGCCCGCGTTGGAGAGCGATTGCAGATAACCCGCCAGCGTCACCGGGTTGCCGGCGTGCTGAAGCTGGTCCAGCATCTTCCGGTAGGAGAGGACCCGGGCCGAGTTGTCGCAGCCCAGCCGGAAGAGCTGGCGCAGCAGAGCCGGCTTTTCCATGTGGATATCCCTGGATAAGGTCGTCTCCGCCAGATCCAGCATGTAGCCCCGCCAATGCTCCTCCTTCGCGATGAACTGCGCGCCCGCGGGATAGGCCCCGAAATAGAGGAATTGCTCAAGCCCCCAGCCGAAGGCTGCCTTCATCTCGGCATAGGACCAGGGGGGGACTCCCAAAACTTCAAAACGGCCGGCCAGGCTTGCGTTGAGTCCCTGCAGCGCCAAAGCCGGCTCAGAGCTTAGCATGACGAACCTCAGAGCCGTGCCCGCGGCCGAATCCTCATCCCAAAGACGCTTGATGGTCTCCGGCCAGCCCGGAACCTTCTGCACCTCATCCAGCACCAGAACGGCCCCGGCCCGGCCGGCGGCTTTGGCCCGGTTGCGGCCGATTTCCCATTCTCTTGCGATCCACGCCGCGTCACGGTCATACCCGTCCACACTCGCGTAATCAGAGGCCGCTTTGGCGGCTTTGAGGGCCTGGACTATGAGGGTGGACTTGCCGACCCAGCGCGGCCCGATCAAGGCATGGATGGACTTGCGAGGCTGCGCCAGCAGGCCGGTCACGGCTTGGAGCAGCGGGCGCTCAAAAGTCGCGTTCATATCGCTCCAGGTGCGGAATCATTTTGCTCAATGGCATTTTAGGGCTTTTTCCCCGTCGCCTTCAAACGTGATTAACCGCATCATTTTGCTCAGTGCCGTTTTTGACCCTTTTGCTCGGCCTCTTGCAACGCGATTAACCGCATCATTTTGCTCAACGACTACCCCTTTTTTTGCTCAAAACAGTCGACACCCCTACCCCCTACCCCTACCCCACCCTGCCATGTGGGGGGGTGGAGGGGTAGGGTACAGTCGCCTAGGGGCCCACCCATCGGTAGCGGTCCTTGCCTTCTCTGCGCACTGACTTCTTTCCGACCAGCAGTCCGATGAAGCCAAGAGCCCTTTGGACGTCCAGTCCAGTTTCCGCCGCGATCTGCCCGGACGAGAAGACCGCGAGCCTGCGGCAAGCCTCGGCAAACTGGCCGGTCGGGTCTTGAGGGACGTCCGGCAGGGGCGCTCCAGGGGCGCCCCCCCAGCCTTCCTTTACCTTGCCGGCCCGCCAATGGCCGGAGGCCTTGGCGCCGGCAAAGACGGCCAGGACGGTCCCCAGGGCGGTATTCATGTTGGAGGGCCAGACCGTGGCGACGCCCAAGTCCCCGGCGAACCATATGACGAACGGCAGGATGCACCAAGCCAAAACGAACCAGTTGCCCCAATAGGCATCCTGGTCAAGGGGATCGGTCCATTTCTCCCATTCCCGGGTGGCGCAATAGGCGCTGAGGACCAAGCCGTAGCTGACATAGAGCTTGCCTGTGTAGATCCACGCGCCCCCGGATAAGCCCTCCACGGACGCGTCCCACAGGCAGGCGGCGCCCAGGAGCATCGAACCGAGCCTGAGCGCATGGCGGGTGAGGTACTGGTCTGTGGTGAGGACGGCAGGGACCGGCGCGGCTGACCGAGCGCGGGCAAAGGTCCCGCGCGTAAGGCCCCGCCAGCGGGCCGAGGCCTTGCTGCCCGCGTAGGCCGCCATCACGTAGGCCAGGGTGCTGTTGAGGGAGTCGGGCCAACTGGGCGCCGCGATATTGGTGATGTCCGCCAGCCACAAGAGGGCGGGCAGGAGCATCCAGGCCAGCAAGTACCAATGGCCGCCGTAGGATCTCTGGTCCTGGGGATCGGCCCATTTCTCCCATTCGCGGGTGGAGGCGTAGGCCGCCAGCACCATGCCGTAGGCTTGGCCGAGGCCGGGGAAGGCGCGCCAGGCGCCGCCGGAGAAGGCTTCGCGGGCGAGGTCGAGGAGCGCGGCGCAGGCGAGGGCAGGGGCGGGCTGGTCGGGGCTCATGGCGGTACTAAATCAGCCGGATTGTAGCAAAAGGCCGCAGCCTTGCATGCTTTACGGCGCCGTCTAAGCGCCTTGGGGTCGATGAGTCCTGTCGCGCTCATGCCGCGAATCCTGACGAACATCGCCCTGCCCACCATCATCACCACCGCGGCCTGCATAGAAAAGGTCCCGGCCAAGTAACGGCGACGGCCACCCCGACGGAACATCGGGCCCCCTCGTAGGGGTCCCGCTGGCTCCGCACCTCTGGTGCGGAGTCCGCACGACGGACCAGGGAACTTTTTCGGCCCGAGCTCGTATATAGAGTATCCCACGGGCTGCTGGGCCTTGTATCGGGGGATAGGAACCCCTGCCAAGTTATAGGCACTTATAGCTCTTGGGCCCTATAACTAGGAATATCTCGTATGACTGGCGGAACACCATCATGGATCAGATGAATAACCCGTTCTCTCCCGGCGCCGGCTCGCCGCCCCCGGAATTGGCCGGGCGCGATGATATCCTCGCGAAATCAAAGGTTCTTCTTGGCAGAGTCCGCCAAGGCCGTTCCGAAAAGAGCCTGCTGCTGGTCGGCTTGCGGGGGGTCGGAAAAACAGTTCTTCTTAACGAGATAGAGCGGATCACCCGTGCGACAGGGTATCGCGCCATCACTTTGGAAGCGCACGAGGATAAGTCCTTAGCCACGCTGTTGGCCCCCCATTTGAGGCGGGTTCTGTTCGAATTTGATCGGATGGAGGGATTGAGCAACAAGGTCAAGCGCGGGCTTGGCGTGCTCAAGAGTTTTATCAGCGGCATAAAAGTCAAAGTCGCGGAGTTGGAATTCGGGCTCGACATAGAACCCGAGCGCGGCGCGGCCGACAGCGGGGATCTGGAGACGGACCTTCCCAGCCTGTTCATGGCTGTCGCGGAGGCGGCCCAGGATCGCGGGACCGCGCTGGCTTTATTGATCGACGAGATCCAATACCTGTCGGCAACCGAATTAAGCGCCCTTATCATGACCCTTCATAAGATGCAGCAGCTGCGGCTGCCGCTGGTGCTGATCGGCGCCGGCCTTCCCATTTTGACAAGGCTGGCCGGAGCGTCCAAGTCTTATGCTGAGCGCCTTTTCGAGTTCCCCTCGATAGGCCCGCTATCCGCCGCCGACGCAGCCAAAGCCCTTCGGGATCCGGTCGGGCGCTCCGGGGTGGGGTTCTCCGATGACGCGATCGACAGGATCGTCCGATTGACTCAGGGGTATCCCTATTTTCTTCAGGAGTGGGGGTATCAGTCATGGAACCACGCTGAAAGGACGCCTATCTCTCTCGATGATGTCAGGCGGGCGACCGCGACGGTCATCCAGCGATTGGACGAGAATTTCTTCAAGGTGAGATTCGACCGGCTTACGCCTAGAGAGAAAGAGTATCTGCGCGCGATGGCGCATCTGGGCTCCGGCTCCCAGCGCTCTGGAGATATCGCCGGTGCTTTGGGCGCCAAGATGAACAGCCTGGGCCCGACGCGCGCGAACCTGATCAATAAGGGGATGATCTACAGCCCGGCTTACGGCGACATGGCGTTCACCGTGCCGCTTTTTGGTGAATTCATGCGCCGCGCCATGCCTGGATTCCCAGGAGCAAGTCAAGGAAGTTGAGAACAAAATCTTAAGGTGCCCAAATTGGCACCTTAAGATGGGGCAGTCACTCGAAGTATCTCCCCCGGGCCTTCACGGAAGAGGGTATCGCCATGCTCTCGGGGCTCCCGCGCAGCGAGCGCGCAATCAAGGTCAATGCCTCCCAAGCGCAAGCGGCTCGCCAAGTCATGATATACGGCCACCCCGCCGGACTCCGCGCCTGCGGCGCGGAGTCCGCACAGCAGCGGAAATCCTTCGGCCCGAACAATTGTATGATTGCGCTTGTGAGCATCTTGCCTGTATTATTCCTCTTCGCAGCCGCCCTCCCGGCCCACTGCCTCCAATACCCCGCCGCTCCCAGATCCTCCATCCAGGACGATTACTTCGGCACCATCATCGCCGACCCCTTCCGCGGCCTTGAAGACCCCGACTCCCCTGAGACCAAGCAGTGGCTCGACGCCCAGAAGACCTTGACCGCCGGCACCCTCGCCAAGCTCCCCGGCCGCAAACAGCTCCGCCAGCGCCTCGAAGAGCTATGGGAATACGAGAAATACGGCGTGCCCAGCATGGCCGGCGGCCGCTACTTCTACACCGTGGACACCGGCAAGGCCGACTTCCCCGTGCTCTACGTCAAGACTCCCCAGGAGCCCCGCGCCAAAGTCCTCCTCGACCCCAATACATTTTCGAAGGACGGCACGGTGGCGCTCACGCGCTTTGCGCCCAGCCAGGACGGCAAGCTCCTCGCCTACGGCGTCACCAAATCCGGCTCGGATTGGCGGCAGTGGCGCGTGGTGGAGACGGACACCGGCAAGGTCCTGCCCGACCTCGTCAGCGGCATCAAGTGGAGCTCGCCCTCCTGGAGCAAGGACGGCAAAGGCTTCTTCTACAGCCGCTATCCCGAAGCCGCCATGTCCGGCGCGGCCGCGGCCGAGAACGAGAAGGTCTACTACCACCGCCTCGGCGCCAAGCCGGAGGACGACGTCCTCGTCTTCACCCCTGGCGACGCCAAGTGGATGACCCTCCCCCGCGCCTCGGACGACGGACGCTACCTCGTCCTGCACGTCTACAAGAGCTCGGACGGCAAGTACGCGGTCAAGATCATGGACCTCTCCGGAGTCTCCTGGGGCGACCCCGCGTCCATAGCGAAAGCCGCCGTAGTCGGGATCGGCGATGACTTCCGCTCGGAATTCGCCTACCTCGACAACATCGACACGACTTTCTATTTCAAGACCACCTACCAAGCCCCCAAAGCCCGCATCGTGGCCGTCGACCTCCGAGCGCCGGACCTGTCCAAGCTCCGGGAGATCGTGCCCGAAGGGGCCGACCCCATCGACGACGCCGGCATCCTCGGCGGCAAGCTCCTGGTCTCCCGGGTCAAGGACGCCCGCACGCGCGTCGACCTCTACGACCTCAACGGCAAGTTCCTCAAGGCCTTGCCTTTGCCCGGCTCGGGCACGGTGTTCGGCTTTCCGGGCCAGCGCGCTGACCAGGAGACCTTCTTCGCCTTCCAGAACTACGTCACCCCCGCCTCCATCTACCGCTACGACCTGGCCCAGGACCGCTCAGAAGTCTTCCAGGCGCCCCAGGTCAAGTTCCGACCCCAGGATTTCGTCACCCAGCAGGTGTTCTACCGCAGCGCCGACGGGACTTTCGTGCCCCTGTCCATCAGCCATCGCCGCGGCATAACCTTGGACGGCCGGAACCCGACCTGGCTCTACGGCTACGGCTGCTACGGCAATGTCCAGACGCCCAATTTCGGCGTCTCGCGCATCGCCTGGATGGAGCGCGGCGGCGTCTTCGCCGTGGCCAACATCCGCGGCGGCGGGGAGTACGGGGACCAGTGGCACCAAGACGGCATGGCCGGCAAGAAGCAGAACAGCATCGACGACTTCAGCGCGGCCGCGCAGTGGCTCATCGACAACCGCTACACCAGCCCGCGGCGCCTGGCCGTCAACGGAGCCTCCTGCGGGGGACTGCTGGCCGGAGCCAGCCTGGTCCAGCGGCCGGACTTGTTCGGCGCCGCGGTCGTGGAGGTGGGCATCCTGGACCTGCTGCGCTTCCACAAGTTCACCGGCGCCTACCTTTGGACCGACGAGCTGGGCTCCTCCGAGAAGCCTGGGCAGTTCCGGTACCTGCGCTCCTTGTCGCCCGTGCACAACGTCAAGGCCGGGCTTTATCCGGCGACGCTCATCACGACCGCGGACCATGACACGCGCGTGGTGCCCGCGCACAGCTTCAAGTTCGCGGCCGCCCTGCAGGCGGCGCAGAAAGGCGAGGCGCCCATCCTGCTGCGCGTGGAGAAAGACGCGGGGCACGGGGAGGGGATGGCCAAGGGCAAGCTGCTGGATCTCAGCGCCGACCGGCTCATCTTCGCCTGGGACGCGATAAACCGACCCTGAAGAGCCGTCCGATCAGGCCCGCCAGCAGCACCGCTACGATGGTGGCGCCCAGGGCGTAGTCCCCCAGCTTCTGGCTCTCGCCGTCGATCTGCGGGTGGCGCGGGGGCCTCCGCTCCTCCGCGGCCCGGCGCGCCTGGGCTTGCGGCGAGTCGTACTCGCGCCAGTGTCTCCCGTTGGAAAGCCACATGCCGAGCTGCCCGGCGTGCATCCTCACCTTATCGTCCGGATCATGCTGGAACCGCACGTAGACTTGCCCCAGCTCGGGCGCGACCTTCGCGTCGTAATCAGGGCGGTCCCAGAGCCGGCGGTCCGGGAGCAGGTCGAGCACCTCGGCGCGCAGCCGCGCGTCCGGATGCTCCATGCACACGATCAGCCGGTCCATGAGCTCCAAGGTGGCTTTCGACTGGTAGTCCTCGAGGTCAGCCCGGCAGGCCCGGCCGCGCCGGGCGAACAGCTCCGGAGTAGCCTCCGCGTAGGGCCGCTGGTCCGGCGCTTCGAGCTCCGCCGGAGCCTTGGCGAAGGAGAGCGACAACGCCGGCAGAAGGCACAGCCAAGCCGCGGTCATGCGCCTATCATAACGTATTTGTTGGGCCTTTAGACCCGCGCCTCGGCAGGCCTTTATGCACTGTTCAAAGGGGCGTTCATGGTCCATAATATCTATTGGCATGAACACGAAACTCCTGACGGTCCTGAGCCTCATCTGCGCGTCCGCGCCGCTCTCGGCGCAGACGCGGTTTGCCGCATTCGGCGACATCCGCTTCTCGGACATCAAGGCCGCGCTGGCGCCGTCAGCCGCCGTCCTTTATGAGCCCTCGGCCATAGACGGCTTGGCCGCGGCCCTCTCCGACCCCCGCGCCACTCCCGCAGCCAAGCTCCAGGCCCTGCAGAAGATCAAGTCGGACGACTTGTACCATTTCGAGGACTGGGCGGGCGGGCTTGCTCCGCAGGCGGAGATGCAGGTCGTGTTCTCAATAAAGGACATCTACTATTCCTCCGCTTCCGCGGGCGACCGTTACCTCGCGGTGGCGGTCTGCGGCCGCTTCGCGCGCCGCTTCAAGTACTCCGCGGCGGCGAGCGACGCGGTGGACTTCCTCAAGGACTTGGCCCTGCGCAACGACCCCAACGGCCCCGGGCAGGGGCAGACCATCCAGGCCGTGTTCGGGCTGGCCGAGATAGCCAAGGCCGCTCCGCTCAAGGACCTCGATTTCCGGTTCACGGAGCGCACCGTGGGCTCGGCTCTGGATGTGCTGGAGCGCTACGGGACCGGCGGGATCAGCGACCGGGTCTCCCAGGAGCAGCTCTACGGGCTGCTCATCCTCAGCAACTATCTCGCGTACCACCTGGACCATAACGCGCTGGGCAACCACGTGGGCGGCTATGCGGACCGGGTGGACCTGATGCCGGCTTGGCCGGGGAACCTGGCTTGGCGCATGCAGGGTGTGCTCATCGACCCGGCGGAGCGCGACCTGGAGAGGCTTTACACCCCCTCCAACACGGACTACCGAGGCTACTTGGCCGCCACCCTCATCGACTTGGCGCGCGTGACGTCCATGGACTACGGGACCATCGAGCACAGCCGGCGGCTCCTGCGGAACATGGCCAACCACGACGAGCCCGTCCCCGCCATCCGCTGGATGCTGGCCCCTTACCGCCGCTGAGCGCAGCTGAGCGCGGCTTGCCTTGACAAACCCCGGTTCCCGGCTATACTAACCGAGATATTCCTTAATTAGCTGGGCGCTGGAGGACCCCGAACCCGCTCCATGTCCCGCGAACTCTCCCGCCGTCTGTCCCTGCTGATCTGCGCGGCCGCCGGCCTGGCGCTCTGGTCTGCGCGCGGCTCTGCCGCCACCGTGAGCAAGACCGGCGAAGCCAAGGCCGCCGTCAACAGCGGGGCTCCTGGCACCAGCCCCGGCACGGCCCGGACCGGCAACGCCGCCGTGGTCCCCACGCTGGCCGCGCCTCTGCCTCTCTCCGGGTCGCTGCCGGGGCAGTCGGCCGCTCCTCAGCCGGTGCTCCCGCGCCTGGAAGTCCCGATCGCGGCCCCGAGCGAGCAGGCGCCGGCTCCGCTGCGCGCCTCTGAGATCCCCGCCGACGCAGCTCAAGCCGCAGCGCCGCCGGTTGGTCCGGCGGTGATGCAGGAGTCCTTGCGGCAGACGCAGGAAGTCACCTCGGAGATGGGCGCCGCTCTCAAGGAGCCCGCAGGGGGGGAGGCAGGCGCAACGCGCGCCTCGGCCGTCGGCAGCAAGCTCTTCGACCGCGGCCGCCCCAAGTCCGGCGCCTCGGAGCCCGTGGCCGAGCCGGAGAGCCAGGCCGCGGAGCCGCCCCAGAGCGACAAGGAGCTCATCCAGCTGCGCGAGCGGGTGGACCGCGACGTGCGCGCCATCCTGCGCAACGAGATGGGCGGCGACCTGGGACGCTCCGAGATCGGCGGCCGGGTCCGCGCCGTGCTGGCCCGGCTGGAGAAGGCCAACGGCATCGACCCGGGCGCGGTCAGCCTCCACCTGGGCAGCTCCTTCATCCCCAACGCCTTCACGACCATCACGGACACGGAGCTGAACTATCTCAAGTCCAAGGGCCGCCTGCAGGCCACCTTCAAGAACTCCAACGTGTTCATGAGCCGGGGCCTGCTGGAGGGCTTCATCGGCCATCCCGACGCCGCCCTGGCCTTCGTCCTGGCCCACGAGCTCGCCCACAACCGGCTGGGCCACCTCAAGAGCCTGGGCAGCAGCTCCTTGATGCTGGGCCACCTCCTGGAGTTCGAGGCCGACACCGAGGCCCTCTCCATGATCGCGCGCGCCGGCTACGACCCTAGAGAGGCCCTCGACGCCTTGGAGCTCATCGAGGGCCGGGTCGAGGCGCTCAAGCGCGACTATCCCCTGCTCCAGCGCGGCCAGAGCGAATACCAGAAGCTCCTGATGCGCTGGCGCGACGTGCACCCCAACCACGCCCTGCGGCGCGCCAATCTGGAGGACCACCTGAGCCAGGCCCTGGAGGCTTATCGGGCCAGCCCGATGCGCGAGCAGCCCCAGGGAGCCCTGGCCGCCATCGGAGCCAGCCTCGAAACGGAGCCCGTGCGCGACGAGGCGGCGCAGTTGGAGGAACGGCTCGCCAAGGCCGTGGAGGACCCCAAGCTTTCCTTCTACGACAAGGTCGTGGCCATGGAAGGCCTCTTGACCCAGCGCATCCGCGAGAGACAGGCCAAGAGCAAGCTCACGGGGCAGACCGAGACAGTCCGCTACGTGGGCATCGAAGACCAGATGATCGTGGAGAACGCGGTCCGGGCCTTGGCCGCCAAGGCCCGGAGCCTCGACGACCTCAACAGCCTCTACCAGATCCACCAGCGCATCGCCTTGCTCTATCCGGCCCTCAATTTCCCCAGCCACAGGGCCATGGCCGCGGTCATCACGCGCCAGTGGCAGGCGGCGGCCAAGCTCCTGGGGCCCCGGGCGGCCGTGCCCGCGATCGATCCCTATGTGGGGAAGGTCTCGCTGACGGCCACGCAGGCGCTCTTCAACATCTACCTCAAGCGCATAGACAGTCCGGAAGCGTTCGACGCGGCGCTGGAGTATCTCGGCCACCAGGCCCTGCCCCTGGGCTATTCGCCCGGGACCATCCGCGACTCCATGGCCGAGTCCTTGGCCCGCACCTTGATCGCCAAGAGCCTGGCCTTGGCCGTGCCCCAGGACCTGCCCCCGGCCGAGAGGCTGGCGCGGGCCATCGAGCACCTGCGGGCCAAGGTCCCGGCCATCCTGCTGGTGGCGGGACCGCAGACCGCGGGCAAGGCGGGCGGCTATCTTTCCACCTATCTTAAAGCCGAGCTCATCGACTTCTACTTCACGGGCCGGGCCGGCGCGGACCCGGCCTGGTCCTTGCCGGAGGTCATGCTGCTGCTGGAAGGCCGGGAGCGCGAGGATATCCTCTCCCAGCGCGGCGCGCAGGCCGATTACTCGGCGGTCCGGGCCGCGGGAGCCATGGTGGCCTGGAACGAGCGCTATTTCAAGGCCCAGGGAGCGGAGCTTTCCCAGGCGGGCAGCGTGGTCTTCAACTACGAGCGGCTCGACACCAAGGGCATCGTCGTGCCCAAGGCCTCGGAGCTCCTGGAGATCCTGTCCATCCTCCCGTACCGCAGGGCCGAGGACCGGGACAAGGACGAGAGCGACAACAACGGCTCGCGCCTGCCGCTCGAGGTGCCCGAGACCATGGCCGCCGCCATCCTCAAGCACGACGCCTCCTGGCAGGAGGGCTTCTGGCAGGAGGCCGCGGCGTGGCTGCTCAAGGAATACGTCCAGACCAAGGAGCAGCCGGGGAGCCTCGACACGCTCAAGCGCCGCCTGCAGGCCCTGGCCGAGCTGCAATCGAGCGTGGTGCGCCGCTCGCAGAGCCTGGCCCCTCTCTCCGCCGCGCTGCGCGGGACCACGCGCGCCCTGCGGGAAGCGGCCGCGGGACCGCGGGCCGGGACCGGCCGCGAAGCCCTCTCCGCGGTGGCCGACTACATGATCACCAACCTGGTCAACTCCTCGGTGGCGGACCAGCTGGAGCTGGCGCGCGACTCGGAGGCCGGCATCGCCCTGGCCGAGCTCCAGGAGCTCACCGGCCAGATCCTGGAGCTCGACGGCAGCTACTCGAGCTTCAACACCACCGAGCGCCTGCGCGCTCTGGGCTCGGCTTTCTACTACGCCGCCTCTCACGGCAAGGACCTGCTCCCGTTGACCGCCTACGTCCGCTCCATCATGCGCTGGACCCGGCACAAGGGCGGCAACGGCGCCTCGGGCCAGGGGACGAGCGCCGACGGCTTCGCCGCTCAGAACAAGGCCCTGTTCCGCGAGGCCGGGCTGGCCGCGCAGTATCAGAAGCTGCCCAGCGACGTGCGCGGCAAGCTCACCTCCGGGGCCCTGGGCCTGATGGGCGATCCGCGCACCACAGCCGCGGAGCTCCTGGGCGCCTCGCTGGCGGTCTACCTGGAGCATCAGAACGTGGACAACATGAGGGGCGGCCACGATCAGGTCCGGCAGGGCTTGGCCTTGCTGCTCATCGAGGAGGCCGGCCGGCGCATCCGCAGCCCGGAGGAGGCCAAGGCCGCGGCGGAGTTCCTGCGCCGGGTGCACGACCTGGACCCGTTCTACATCAGCTATGTGCCGCGCACCGAGGTCAACACCGACTCCCGCCTCTACGGCCGCGGCGCCGCCGACGCCATCCGCACCGAGGTCTTGGGCGCTTTGGCGGCGCGCAAGCAGCCCTTCCGCGAGCGCGACGCGGGCTCGGTGCGCGCCTTGCTCGAGCGCATCCAGCAGGCCGGCGGCTGGCCGGCGGCGGCCTCGGACCAGCTGGCCCTGCTGGACTGGGCCGGACGCATCGGCGACTACGACTCCTGGGTGGACGACCAGATCCTGGCTGTCGCCAAGAAAGACCCCGCCGCGTTCGAGGCCTGGGCCAAGGAGGACGAGGACTGGACGCGGGCCGTGCGCAAGGGCGAGGCCCGCGAGCCCAAGTCCTACCCGGCCGTGGGCGCGGTCACGCGCACCCTGGAGAAGCTCCTCGGCCTGGAGGAGGACACCATCAAGCTGCCGGAGCTGCGGCCCGCCGCCCTGCGCCTGGTCCGCAACCCGGTGCGCCGCGCGGAGCTCTACCGCCTGCTCCGGACCGGCTCCATCCCGGAGACCGCCCGGCACGGCCTCAAGGACCTGCCGGCCTTCGCCCGGCTGACCCGCTCGAGCTGGGCGGCGTCGCGCTATTTCTCCGCGGCCTTCCTGCGCTCCGTGGTGCGCGAGGCCAGCCCGGACGCGCGCATCGTCATGGTCCTGCAGGAGACCTCGCGCGTGGCCGACGACCAGGCCCGCCTGGCGGAGGCGCGCTGGAACGCGGGCCAGTCCAGCCTCGACGACGTGCGCTACCTGCAGAGCTGGCGCCTGGAGCGCGCCTCCTGGCGGGAGCGGCTCAAGATGCGGCTCTTCGGCGCGGACTCGGGCAAGCAGTGGGCGGGGCTCTCGGAGTCCGAGAAGCGCGAGCGCGTGGAGCAGTACCGCGGCGCGGTGTTCCGCGACGCCCTGGCGCGCCTGATGGCGCTGCACGACCGCTACGCCGCCTTCCTCGACCCGGAGCTGGGCTTCATCATCGACAGTTTCCCGGAGCCCAACCGCACCCGCGACGACCTCTTGGAACGCCTGGCCAAGTCCCGGCGCCTGACCCCGGAATCCTTGGGCGTCATCGAGAGCTATAAGAGCTACCGCCTGCCCAATCCCCTGCGCTTCGTGGAGAAGCAGTTCATGGAGGTGGCCGGAGTCCAGCTGGCCAAGCTCTCTCCCGCCGAGCGCGTGGACCTGATCCTGCACATCGGCGGGGTCCGGCATCTCGACGAGCCGGCTTTGGCCAAGCTGGAGGCGCGGATGCTGGGCCGCGACCGCCGGGTCTTCGTCGAGAAGAACCTGAACATCTACTCCTTCCGGCAGTACCTCAAGTACCTCGACCAGCTCCATCCCGAGGACAAGGAGCTCTTCGTCAAGTCCATGTTCTACGGCAAAGGCTCGATCTCCGAGCAGCCCGAGCAGGTCGAGCGCCTCTACCGCGCCATCGCGGTGGACGGCCGCGGCCTGCCGCCGCTGGTGGAGCGCGTCATGCTGGCCTACTACCAGCTCCTGACCCCGCCGGAGCGCATCAAGGCCATCATCCACATGACCCGGGCCTCGCGCAGCGACTCGGCGCTCTCCGGGCCGGAGATCGTGCGCTCGGCCCTGGAGAACTTCGGCATCACGGGCGCCAAGATCGGCCAGGTGCTGGCCACGCACCGCGGCCTGCTGCCGCCGGAGTACGCGGCCGCCCTGGAGAAGTTCAAGGACGGGGCGCAGAGCCTGGAGAAGGCCAAGGTCCTGGCCATGCTGGAGAAGCGCTTCGCCTTGCTGCGCGGCGCGCCTACGGCCGGCGGCAGCGACGCGGAGCAGGCCCGGCGCCTGGAGCTGGCGCAGACCGCCCAGAAGCTCTATCCCGCGGCCGACGCGCTCACGCGCCAGCGCTACGTCGAGGAGGTCCTGGCCTTGGAGCGCATCCGGTCCGACGGCGGCCTGGTCTCGGACATCCAGTCGCTGGGCCGGGAGCTGGGCAGCGGCTCGGTCAAGATCGCCTACAAGGTGACCTTGAAGGACGGCTCGACCTGGGTGGCCAAGGTGCGCCGCCCCGGCGCGACCGTCGATTTCAAGCGGGAGTTCGAGGTTCTGGAGGCCTTGACCTCCCAGCTCATGGACGACCCGGCCCTCAAGCTGCCCAACCTCAGCCAGCTGGCCGAGGAGGTGCGCACGCTGGTGCTCTCGGAGCTGGACTTCCTGCAGGAGGCCGAGAAGAACCGCCGCACCGCGGCCAACGTGGCGCAGCGGGGCCGCGCCGCGAATCTGCTCAAGTCCGGCGGCCGGGTGCTGGTGGCGGACGTGCACCCCTCGCTCTTGGCCGAGGACCTGGCCTTGGACGAGTTCGTGCCCTCGGTCTCCTTCAAGGCCTTGCCCGAGCGCGGCGTCCTGCGGGTCTCCAAGCGCTCCTTGTCCCGCGCCATCGTAGACGAGGCCTCACAAGCCCTGATCGTGGACGAGTACCTCGACCCGGACCGGCACACGGGCAACATCCTCCAGAAGGCCTGGTTCGGCCTGCCCTGGCCGGTGCGTCCGGTCAAGCCGGTCTGGATAGACCTGGGCCAGTCCGTGCCCATCCCCTACCGGCAGATCCTGCCCTTCCTGAAAGCCGGCCTGGCCTTGAAATACGAGCGGCCGGCCGACGCGGCCGCGGACCTGGCCGCCATCTTCACGGCCGCGCCCGAGGCTCAGGAGAAGCTGACGGCCCTGTTGGCCGAGCAACTGGCCTTGCCCGGCGCGGGCGTACTGGAGCGCATCCTCAACGCCATCGTCAAGGCCGAGGCCGGAGGCTTCCTGGTGCGGCCGGAGCAGGCGGCTCTGGAAAAGGCCATGATCCTTCTCAACGGCTACTCGCAGTACCTGCCCGCGGACTACATGATGCATTCGCTGGAGCGCGCGGTCATGCTCAGAGCCCTCAAGCGCGACCGCGCAACGGCCGGCCGGCTGGCTTGGCTGCGCGCGGGCGAACTGCTGGGAGGGGATCGCTACGCGGGGCTGCGCCGGGAGCTCGAGGGCCTGGGGCGCTAGGACTGCCGCCGCCTGACCAGGTCCCGGTGATAGCGCTGCATCAAGATCCGGACTCGGGCCGCGAGCTTGCGGTAAGCGGCTCGGCCGGAGGGGGACTTCAAGACCTTGATGTCGGCCAGGACGGCGTCGAGGCGCTCCCGGGCTTTGGCCAAGCGGCCCTTGGCCTGCGCGGTGGCGTGCTCCGCGTAAGCCTCTTCCAGATTCTCGACGTCTTCCTCGATCTCGTCGCGCTCCGCTTCGAGGTCCTCCATGGCCGCGGCGAAGCCTTTGTTCAGGCGCAGCTTGCTGGAGAGCTGTCCGGCCATCCACTCCTCGAAAGCCTGCGGGCTCTTGCGCAGCTCCCGTTCCGCGGCGGCGGAGAATGAGCCGTCTCGTTTCGCCGGAACACCCAATTCCGCCAGGACCTTGAGCGTGACCACGTGCGCTTCCAGCTCCATCTCCAGGGCTTCGGAGGGAACGCCCTCGGCGTGCTGCAGGATGTGGAGCAGCTCATGGACCAATGTGGCGGCGGCGAGGTTCGTGTCGCCGTCGGCGTAGCGGCGGTCGAGGTAGAGGACCCGGCTCATGTAATCGTACTCCCCGAGGTTGCCCTTGAGGTCGTGGAAGCGGACCTGGATGGGCTTGCCTTCCTTCTTGGCCAAGGCCAAGGCCGCGTCGACGATCTTGCGGCCGGTGGGGGCGGCTCGGGACGCGGCCACGATGCCGCCCAGCCGCTGGAGGTCCGCGTCGCGAGGCGTGGCCAGACCGGACGGCGTTTCGGCCTCGACTGCGGCCACGGCACTGCGGGCTTGGGGCCCGTTCCAGAAGGCGTCGAGCGCGGGTTTGGGGTCGTCCGTTGCCAGCCGCGACAAGGTTGCGGCGAATGAGACCAGATGCTCGAGGCTGAATGCCCCGGGGAGGGCGGGAGTGATGTAGATCTCGGGGATGGCTTCCGGGGTCTGGACTTGGACGGCCGGGGTGGGCTGGAGCTGGGGCAGGACCGCTGGCAGGGTCGGTCCGGGCGCGGTCAGGGGCGCGGCCAGCAGGATGGGGCTGAGGCCGGTCCTGAAGGAGGGCGCGGCCAAAGAGCCGCGCAGGATGGGCACCGGGGCGGATGGGATTCGGCTGAGCGTGGCGGCAGAAACCGGTGCGCTGAACAGGGCGGCGATGACGGCGAGGATGGCGCGGCGCATCTGTGCCTATTATAGACTGATAATCGCGCGAGACTATCAGGACGAAGGGGGAAGCGCGGGCTCGGCATTGGGCCCTCGGCTGGCTGGGTCCTTTGCTAATATAGCGGCATTCCATGGGGAGGGGGTGTAATACTTTGGCGGCTTTGCGCGAATACCTGATGAAGGGGCCGTCCGAGGCACTATGACCGAGAACTCGGCGCAGGGATTCGCGGACTTCTACGAGGAATGGTTCCCCAAGGTCTACAACTACGCCAGGCATCGCACGGGGTCCGCGACCCGGGCCGATGAGATAGCCTCCGAGACCTTCTCCCGGGCGCTCAAGTCTTGGCCGAGCTTCGACCCGGAGAGGGGGGACAAGCGGACCTGGCTTTTCTCCATAGCTTTCCGCTCGGTGGCGGACCATTATCGCTCCGAGCGGCGCCGGGGCTGGTTCGGGCTGGATTTCTTGTTCGGGTCCGAGCCGCGGGAGCACGGGCCGGAGCGCAAGCTCGAGCAGGCGGCCGAGTCCGACCGGGTGCTCTGCGCCTTGGGCGGCCTGAGCGAGGAGCACCGCGAGATCGTGTCCCTCAAGTTCTTCGGCGGCCTGACCAACCGCGCCATCGCCAAGCTCATGAGCCTCACTGAAACCAACGTGGCCGTGATACTGTTCCGCTCCGTGCGCCTGATGAGGAAGAACCTCTCGGGCGTGGAGGCTTGATATGAACGAGATTTTGGAAGCTGAGCGTTTCTGCAAGGAGCTGGACTGCCTGCTCGCCGGCACCAAGGGCGGGGATCCGCTGGACGAGGAGTCGGCCAAGGACATGGAGTTCGCGGAGCGCATCGTGAGCTCGGACCGCAGCGGCGAGAGCAAGGTGCGGCGCAGCCTCAAGGCGAAGCTGCTGGCTCGGAAGCCCGGCCGCCTGGAAGCCTGGGGAGTCCGGCCTTGGGTGCTCTGCGCCGGGCTTGCGACTCTGATCTTGGTGCCGTTGGCCATTCCCCTGATCATCAGGGAATATGAGGTGGGTAGGGTCGCCGAAGTTACGGCGTACATCGGCGACTTGAGGGGCGCCCAGGAGAGAAATGCCGCGAGAAGCGCGGCCGCACAGAGCAATTCTTTGGGATATGTGAGCAAGATGCTGGGCTACGCGGGAGTGGGGTCCAGCGGTCCGACGGACGGGAGCGCGAACTCCTTGGCCGCATTGAAGAAGGCCGCAAAGAACGCGGGCAACGCAATTAACCGGCAGGGTTCGGCCTTGAGCGCTGCCGAGCAGGCCGCCGGGATGAACATTCCGGGAGGTGCCGGCGTCGGCGGCGCGGGCAATGACTCGAAGAGCCTGGGAGAATCCTTGGCGTACCTGTCGCCAAGGCAGACAGGCTACACAATCACAGGCAATAGAAGATTCGGGGAGTTGTCCTCCGGCCGAGCTTTGGGTGGAGGGTCGGTCCGGCAATTGAGCGCTGTGCGTCATTCTGTGGCGCCGAAGGGTAACTTCTCCAGCTTGTCCGGCCTCTCTGCGCCCGAACCTCTGGTGCAGCCCTCCCAACTGCCCTTCTCGCTGTCCGTGGACCAGGAAGTCTACAACCACATGGCGGAGGGCGAATTCCTGAAGGCGAGCAATAATCCCTTCTCGACCTTCTCCATCGACGTGGATGTCGCCTCCTACGCCAATGTCCGCCGCTTCCTAAAACAGGACCGCCTGCCTCCGCCGGACGCGGTGCGCATCGAGGAGTTCATCAACTACTTCCGCTACGACTATCCCGAACCGCAGCATGGGCAGCCCTTCACTATCATCGCGGACGCGGCGGACTCTCCCTGGCACGCCAAGCACAAGCTCGTGCGCGTCGCCATCAAGGCCAAAAGCATCCCAAAGGACGAGTTGCCTCCGAGCAACCTCGTCTTCCTCATCGACAGCTCCGGCTCCATGCAAGACGGGAATAAGTTGCCGCTGGTCAAGAAGGCCCTGCGCCTGCTGGTCAATGAACTGCGGCCTCAGGACCATGTGGCCATCGTGACCTACGCGAGCAGCGCGGGGATCGTACTCGACGCCACGTCCGGCATCCGGAAAGCCGATATACTCGCCGCCATCGACAGGCTCCAAGCTGACGGCTCTACGGCCGGGGCCCAGGGCATCCAACTCGCCTACCAGGTCGCGGCCAAGCACCTGCTCAAGAAGGGCAACAACCGCGTCATTCTGGCCACGGACGGCGACTTCAACGTCGGCGTCACCAGCGACTCCGAACTCGTGCGGCTCATCGAAGGCGAGCGCACGAAAGGCATCTTCCTTACCGTGCTTGGCGTGGGCGAAGGCAACTACCAGGACGCCAAGATGCAGCAACTCGCGGACAAAGGCAACGGCAACTACGCCTACCTAGACGACATCGCGGAGGCCCAGAAGGTCCTGGTGGCGCAGTTGGCCGGGACCCTCAACACCGTGGCCAAGGACGTGAAGATCCAGGTCGAGTTCAACCCCGCGCGGGTCCAGGCCTACCGCCTCATCGGCTACGAGAAGAGGGCACTCCAGGCCGAGGACTTTAAGAACGACAAGAAAGACGCAGGCGAGCTCGGCTCAGGGCATACCGTCACCGCGCTCTACGAGGTCATCCCACCCGGCGTCAAAACCGACCTGCCCGCGGTGGACGAACTGCGCTACCAGAAGACCTCTCTCGTCCCGGCGGAGGTAAGTCATGAGCTCCTCACGGTCAAAGTCCGATATAAGGACCCCAACGGGACGAAGAGCCTGCTCATGGTCCGGCCCCTGGTCGATAAGATGCAGCGGTGGAGCGAGGCCGCTCCGGACTTCAAGTTCGCGGCCGCTGTCGCGGGCTTCGGCATGCTCTTGCGCGGCTCGGCCTTCTCCCGGGACCTCTCCTACGACAAGGTCTACCGTATGGCGCAGGCGTCCGGCGGCAAAGACCCGGACGGGACCCGCGGCGAGTTCATCCGGCTCGTAGAAAAGGCCCGCCTGCTGAAAGGATTGTAGCCGAGTCTCAGCCCTCGGCGAACAGGCTCCACAGCCGGGATTCCATCAAGTAGAGATTGCCTTCCTTGCTCTCCAGGTCCTCGAACACCGCGGCCAGAGAGATGGCGTCGTCGAGGTGGGGCAGGTATTGGTCGAGGTTGGGCTTCGGCGTCCTGAACTTCACCATCCTCCTGAAGACGATCCTGCCCTTGGTCTCGACGATATCCTGGAAGCGCCGCTGCAGCGACGCCTTGAGCCCCGCCGTCGCGGGGGTGAGCGGCAGCGGCTGGATCACCTTCTCGGGGCCGGTGGCGGACCGCACCCGGTCCCCCTCGAGCTTGAACACGCCGGCCGCGGCCAGGGCCTTGACCGCGCGCCGCGCCACGGGCATGGAAAGGCCGGTCCGGCGCGCGACCAGCTTCACCGGCCACCATTCCGGCGTGGTCATGACCAACAGATAGCAGGAGTAGTTCGCCGCGTTGGCGGCGAGGGCCCGCCATTGCTCCAAGCTCAACTGGAAGGCGTTGTGCTGCAGGGCCGTGCGGACCGCCAGCTCCCTGAGCTTCAAGCTGGGCAGATCGGGAGCCGCCGGCTGCGCCGCGGCCGCATAGCGCAGCAAAGCATCCATGCCGAGCGCGGCGAAATACGCCTGCACCAGCTCGCGGCCGCGCGGCGCCTGTTCGTTGAGGTCGAGCGCCAGCAGGAGCGCCTCCAGCCTTTCCGCCTTGGGCAGGCTCAAGCCGGTTTCCAGGTTCAGGTAATTGCGGAACGAGAGGCGGAAGGCCCTGCGGCCGTCCCGGCTCCGGTAAAAAGCGTGGGCCGTGGGGAATCCCTGCTCGCGGCGGGTGCGGGCGAGGAGCTCGCCGAACAGCCGAGCCTTCTTCATGCGCAGAGGATAACAAAATGATTGTCGTGGCACAACACATGGGCCGGCTTCAGCGGATGCGGCGCATCTGGACCCTAAGCCTGGGGCTGGTTGGTGCTTCGGCCTCAGGGAAATTCTCCGCGCGCGGCGTACAATGATGGTGGCGGTCAGGAGGCAGACAATATGAGGAAGATAGCCACGCTCAGCGCGATGTTCGCCCTGATGTTCGCATCGGAGGCCCGTGCGGACGAAGTCCTGGTCCGGGCGTCCGCCGACTTCTCGGCCTTGGTCCTGCAGGCGCGGCAGAGCGTCGCCCGGACCTCCGTCCCTCCCGCGCAGGCAGCGCCGGATCTCGACTCGGAGATCGACGCGACCATAAAAGGCGCATTGCGGGGGGGGAATCTAGACTCCAGGATGGACCGGTTGGACCACGGGTTGAAGATGGTCTGGACCCAAGCCTTGGGACCCGAAGGGCAGCAGGTGCCTTGGGAGCGGGTCGCGCAGATCGTCACGGAGACCCGGCTGAATTGCGCCCCCTTGACGGGCATCAACGTGGGGTACTGGTGGTTCCTCGACCCGGGGCCAGCCAGTCATATCAGCAAGGAGAGCCGCCAAGCCGGCGGCGCGAAAGCCCATGAAGTGCTCGGTGCCATCCGTGACAACCGGGAGTACATCATCGCGGCGGCCCCCCAGGATTCGATCCGGGCTCGCTACGACATGGCCCCTGGTTATGGAGATTGGGGCAAGGGCGTCAACCAGGACGTGCTGAAGGCGGTGGACAAGCTCTCAGGCGGAGACCCGGCGCAGAAAGGGCGATATGCCGCGGCCTTCACCAAGGACGGCAAAAGCGCCGCCCTGCCGCAGCGCCAGGCCCTGGGGGACCTGCGCGCCGCGTTCGGCGCCGTCACCGAGGACCAGCTCCCCGCCCAGCTGAGCGGCTTCGCCGCCAAAGACGCGCTGCTGCTGATCTCGGACTGGCTGGGCCAGGAGGGCCTGGCGAAATTCCAGTACCATCTGACCCTCGCGGATGACAGCGTGGTCACGCTCTACGACATCCCCATGCTCGACCAATGGGTCCAGGCCAACGCAATCTCCTTGGACCGCGTGCTGCGCCAAAGTTGGGTACGGATGCCCATCGAGAAGTCGGCTCTATGGGCCGCCGAGGAGCTCGCCATCCGCAAGGGCCTGGGAGGCACGGACTCCCTGCTGACGGCCACGCCGCAGGCGCTCTACATCCAGCGGCAGGATTATCCGGGATTCATGGAGCTCTACCGCGGCGACAAGCGGGCCCTGGGCGGCGAGGAGATCGCCGGCGCCATCAACGGGTTCAAGGCGGACCTGGTCGCCAAGCTCGAAGAGCTGCGGCAGGCGCAGATGTCCATCGCCCGGGCCGTGGATTCCAACACCAGCGCGACGGGAGGCCTTTCCGGCGAGATGGCCGGCGTGCGCCGGGCCATCGACATGGGCACCCTGACCAACATCCTGCTCCGCTTCGTGCACTGACGGCGGCCGGCGTGGCCGGCGGGAAGGCGGATGGGGAGATCCCATCCGCCTTTCGATCCCTAGCAGGCTGCTGATAAACCCTCCAGCGGAAAGGACTGTGTCCGGACACAGTCCTTTCGGTAGCGGGCAACAGTCCGTCCCCGAACTGGCGAGCCGAAGGCTCGCCAGTCGCGCCGAAGGCGCCATCCTTCGTGCAACCTCATCCTTCGTGCAACCTATCGGATGGGTTCTGCCGCCCCGCTTCCGTGCGCTATTGCCGCACGGCACCTGCCCGCCTTCCTTACGGGCAGGTGCGCGGGTCGGTTGCGCCCGGCAGACGACCGCCGGGCGCTCCCAGAACGGATTTAACAGCAGCCTGCTAGGACGGCGCTCAGCCCGGCTCGCCGAAAGCCGTGTAATGCCACGGCTTGCGCGCCGCGCCCGTGGTCTCGAACATCACGTGCTTGGCCACCGTGTACTCCTCGAGCGCGTACTTGGACAAGTCCTTGCCGAAGCCTGATTCCTTGAAGCCCCCGTGCGGCATCTCCGAGGCCAGGGGCAGATGGTCGTTGACCCAGACCGTGCCGAAGCGCATGCCGTTGGCCATGCGCAAAGCCCTCTGCACGTCCTTGGTCCATACCGAGCCGGCCAGCCCGTAGCGCACGTCGTTGGCCAAGGCCAAAGCCTGGGCCTCGCCCTTGAAGGGGAGCAGGCACACCACGGGGCCGAAGATCTCGCTCTGCACCAGCTCCGAGGACTGGGCCGCGCCGGCCACGATGGTCGGCTCTAAGAAGAAGCCCTTTTTCATGCTCTTTGGCCGTCCGCCGCCCAGGAGGACCTTCACGCCCTTGGCCCGCTTGAGGAAGCCTTCCACCCGCGCCCTCTGCTCCGCGGATATGAGCGGCCCCATGTCCGTGCCGGGCTGGGAGGGATCGCCCACGCGCAGCTTGGCCGCTTCCTTGACGAAGGCCGCGGTGAAGCGCGCCATGACGCTCTGCTCCACGTAGATGCGCGTAGCCGCGGTGCAGTCCTGCCCGCAGTTGACGAAGGATGCCACCACCGCGCCCTGCACGGCCGCGGCCAGGTCCGCGTCCGCGAAGACCACGAAGGGCGCCTTGCCGCCCAGCTCGAAGGTCAGGCGCTTGACCGTGGGAGAGGCCTGCACCATGATCTTGCGGCCGGTGTCCGTGTCGCCCGTGAACGAGATCATGCGCACGTCCGGATGCGAGGTCAAGGCGCGGCCCGCCTCCTCGGCCCCGGTCACCACGTTGAGGACCCCTTCCGGGATGCCCGCCTCCAAGGCCAGCTTCCCCAGCTCCACGGTGGTCAAAGGCGTCAGCCTCGAAGGCTTGATCACGCAGGTGTTGCCCGCGGCCAGCGCCGGACCCAGCTTCCAGGCCGCCATCATGAGCGGATAATTCCAGGGCGCGACCAAGGCCACCACCCCGACCGGCTCGCGCCGGATGACGGAGGTGTAGCCGGCCGAGTACTCGCCCGTGCCTGCGCCTTCGCAGAGGCGCGCGGCCGCGGCGAAGAAGCGCAGGTTGTCCACGGCGAAGGGGATGTCGCCGTCGCGGGCGAGCTTGAGCGGCTTGCCCGTATTGCGGGATTCCAGCTCGGCCAAAGCCGCGAGGTTCGCCTCGATGAGGGCCGCCCACTTGAGGATCAGCGCGGCGCGCTCGGCCGGGGATCTGCCGGACCAGACGCCGGAGTCGAAGGCCTTCTTGGCCGAGGCCACGGCCCGGTCAACGTCCCTAGGACCCGCGTCCGCGAGCTCCGCGATGGCCTCCTCTGAGGCTGGGTTCAGGATCAGTCTCTTAGTGGTCTTCATGAAACCTCCGTTCGCTCACAGCCAGCGCCTCACGCGCGCTTTGTAGTCCAGGTACGATCGGCCGAACCTGCGCTCCAGGTAGCTCTCCTCTTTGGCGATCACGTAGGACCGGACCACGGCCAGGGCCGCGGGCAGCAGGAGCAGGCTCCAGAGCAGCCCGAACCACAGGGCCACCCCGGCGTAGAGGAGGGCGGAGCTGAGATAGAGCGGATTGCGGGAGAACCGGTACGGCCCGAAGGTGATCAGGGCCGAACTGGGCTTGTGGGGCAGCAGCGTGGTGCGCGAGCTCAAGAACCAGGCGAAGCTCCAGCCGGCCAGGATCCCTGAAAAGGCGAGGCAAGGCAAGGCCAGGACGCAGAGCAGGAGCCGCGGGAAGGGCTCCACGGGCCAGAGCCGCTGCAGCGGGATGCCCGCGGCGAAGCAGGCGGCGAAGATGAGCGGCGGCGGTACGCGGACCCCCGGCTGATCGGGCGCGGCGGCAGCGGGCTGGCTCAGTGGACCGCCGGCCCCTTGCCGCTGTTGACGCTCAGGATCATCATCTTTTCCGCGGGCCGCCCGAAATTGACCATGAACATCACATGGACGCCTTCGAGCTCGAGCTTCTCGGCCAGCAAGGAGAAGACGTGCTCGTACTGGTCGTCGTTGAGGGTCTCGATCCACTCGACGCCGTCCTCGTCGAAATACAGGTCGATGGAGACCTCGGGCCCGCCCTTGGGCGTGACCGGGTACTCCCGGAACAGGTAGGCTCGGGCCTGGCAGCGCACCGGGTCCTCGAAGGTGATCGAGTAGGCTTCCGGGTCGGGACCGAAATGGCGTTCGATTTTCATCATGAGACCTCCGCCGGGCTGAGACTTAGAGCTCGAGCTTCTGCAGGGCCTTGCGCACCAGCATCGCGCAGAGGAGGGCGAAGGCTCCCAGAGCCAGCAAAGTGCCTGGGATATCCCCCATCTTGGCCTGCAGGCCTTCTCCGAAGCGGGTGACCCCCGGGAAGAATTTCCAGGCGATGACGAGGAGCAGGCCCGCGATGCAGCCTCCGGCCACCAGCCCGGTCGCGTAGAGCATCCCGCTGGAGAGCTCGCTCTCGTCCGCCTTGCCGCGGATGATGTCCGTGAGCCAGCGCATGGCGCCGCCGATGAAGATGGGGAAGGTCGTGGAGATGGGCAGATACGCCCCGACCGCCCAGGCCAGGCCGTTGACCCCGCAGAGCTGGACGGTCAAGGACAGGGCCCCGCCCACGAAGATGTAGCCCCAGGGCAGGTCGCGCGAGAGCACGCCCTGGATGATGGTGGCCATGAGCGTGCCTTGCGGCGCGGGCAGCTTCTCCGAGCCGATGGGGCCCAGTGGTGAGTGGTGCATGGCGATGATGGTGAACCCGACCACGGCCACGGAGACCAGGACGCCGATGAGCAGGCCGATCTGCTGGTTGAAGGGCGTGGCGCCCACCAGATAGCCGGTCTTGAGGTCCTGAGAGGTCGCGCCCGCGTTGGCCGCGGCGATGCAGACGATGGCGCCCACGGCCAGGGCCGCGGCCTGCGCGGCCGCCTGCTTGGACGGGTCGTTGGCCCAGCCCGCGATCACGAAGATGAGGCAGGTGCCCAAGAGCGTGGCGATAGTCATGCCTGAGATCGGGTTCGACGACGAGCCGATGAGCCCCACGATGCGCGAGGACACCGCTACGAAGAAGAAGCCGAACACCACGATGAGCAGGCTGACCAGGAAATACCAGGGGAAGCCCACCGGCATCTTCTGCAGGAAGGGGATGATCAGGGCCATGACCAGGCAGCCTGCGGCCACCCAGGTGATCGGGATGTCGCGCTCGGTGCGCTTCTTCTCGGCCTGGCCCACGCCGCCGCGCATCTCTTTGATGGAGTCGCGCACCGAGGCGAATATGGTGGGCAGGGTGCGCAAGAGCGTCATCATGCCGGCCATGGCCACGGCTCCGGCGCCGATGTAGCGGATGTAGGCGCGGTAGATCCATTCCGCGTGGTTGTGGGAGGCGATCCAGTCCGGGGTGAAGCTGAGCTTGAGCAGGTCCGCCTTGATCTTTTCGTCCGGCACGAACATGGACAAGAGCGGGATCAGGGCCAGCCAGGAGAGCACGCTGCCCGAGACCATGATGCCGGCCAGGCGCGGCCCGATGATGTAGCCCACGCCCAGGTACTCGGGCGTGATCTCGCTGGTGAGCAGCGCGTTCTTGTAGACCCCGTCCGGACCGGTGTTGAGGAGCTTGGGCGTGTCCTGCCACAGGGCGAAGAGCTTGTTGAGCACGGAGTAGGCCATGGCCGCCCAGAAGCCGCTGAACACGGTCTTGGCCATCTCTCCGCCGCGCTCTCCCGCGATGAGCACGTCGGCGCAGGCGGTGCCTTCCGGATAGGGGAGGGTTCCGTGCTCCTTGACGATCAGCGCCCGGCGCATGGGCACCATCATGAGCACGCCGATGACGCCTCCGGCCGCGGCCAAAGACATGATCTGCAGGAGGTTGAAGTACTCCTTGGCGCCGCCGCTGGCGATGAACAGGAAGGCGGGGGCGGTGAACACGACGCCCGCGGCTATGGATTCTCCCGCGGAACCGATGGTCTGCACGATGTTGTTCTCTAGAATGGTGGACTTGCCGAAGCGCTTGAACACCGCGATGGAGAGCACGGCGATGGGGATGGAGGCCGAGACCGTGAGCCCGGCGCGCAAGGCGAGGTAGACCGTGACGGCGCCGAAGAGGATGCCGAAGAGACAGCCCAGCAGGACGGCCTTCAGGGTGAATTCGTCGACGTTCTGGTCATGGGCGATGTAGGGCTTGTGCTCTGGCATGGCGCTCTCCTGGGAGCTGGAATGTCGGGAAGACGGTCAGAGGATACCAAATTTGTCCGTTCCTGGAGTTTTCCTCCAGCCAGTGGATGTCCCTTCGGCCGACGACTTCCCGGCGGGGTTTTGGTATATTGATTCTTCAGGGGGAAGGGGGACGCATGGAACGACAGCCGAAGCCGTATCTATCGACGAGCCGGGGCCGAAGCTTGGCCGTGCTCGTGGCCATCTCATGCTTCGTCATCTCCTGGGCGGCGTGGGGCGGCGGGATGCGGCAGGCACCCAAGCCGACGAAGGCCAGGACGATGCCGCCCTGGAGGTCGAGCACGCTCAACGACCAGCTGGCGTCGCTGGACGACCAGGCCTCCTACCTGGAGGACAAGAACGACGCGCTCCAGGGCCAGATCACCGAGGCCAGCTCCACTCTGGCCAAGACCGTAGCGGTCCAGGGCGCCAAACTACAGGCGGGCGGGTCGGTGCCTCCCGCTGAGCAGACCGAGGAGGCCGCGGAATCCGAGCCGGACCAGGGGGCGAGAGAGACCGAGTCGGCCAGGCAGCAGCTGGCCCAGCAGGCGGCCGCCCTGGGGAATCTGCAGACGGACCTGCGGAACCTGCAGTCCCTCCTCCAGCAGACCCACGCCGCCAAGGAGCTGCTCAAGGACGCCACCAACGGCGATGAGAGCGTCTACCAGGACATTCTCCACGGCAAGTTCGACAGGGCGGCGGGGGTCTACGCCAAGCGCGCGACGTCCGACGCCGGCGCCGGGACCGTGGACCGTGGCGGCGGCCAGTGCGGGGACTACCCAGCGGGGTGGTGCCATGCTCCTCCGGACAGCATCATCTATTTCGGCGGGGGGTCGCACCTCAACCGCGAATGCGTGGCCTATGCCGGCTGGGCGCGCTACAGCCACCACCAGCCCTTGGCCTTCGGCGACGCGGGCGACTGGCCCGGCCGCTCCCAGACCCCGACGGTCGGCAGCGTGGCCGTATGGAACCGAGGCACGGTGAGCCCCTACGGCCACGTGGCCTATGTGACGGCGGTGGCCGCCGACAGCATCACCATCTCGGAGTTCAACTGGCACCCCTACGTCTATTCCAGCCGCACCATCAAGCGCAACGGCAGCGGCTGGCCCTCGCGGTTCTGGCCCTGAGCCGCGGGGCGGCGGTCATGGCTCCGCCAGGAAGGCGGCCAGCGCCGAGATGACGGCCGCGGGCCGCTCTTCCTGGGGGACATGCCCGCAGTCGGGGATCGGCAGGAAGCGGCCCTTGGGCACGGCGCGGCAGAACCTCTCCGCGCTGGCGGAGTCCACGACGCCGTCGTGCTCCCCGCGGATGAAGAGGACCGGAGGCTCGAGCTCGGGGTAGCGGGCGATGTAGCCGTCCAGCTCGGGCGACAGGCAGCGCCGGATGTTCTCGGCCACGGCGCGGCGGCCCGCGGGCGTGCGCAGGGCCAAAGAGTACTCGTCGAGGACCTCCTCGGTGATGCAGGAGCGGTCCCAGAAGGCCGAGGGCGCCACGAGCCGGACGGTCCAGCGGCCCAAGAGCGGCTCCAGGATGCGGCCGAGCAGGGGCCGGCGCATGAACCCGATGAACGGGGGGATCCTGTCCGCGTAGACGGGCGAGCCGATCATGACCAGGCGCGAGACCAACTCCGGGGCCTGCAGGGCCAAAAACAGGGAGACATCGCCGCCCATGGAGTTGCCCACCAGCACCGGACGGGACAGCCCCTGCTCCTCGATAAAGCGGCGCAGCCAGCGCGCGAAGCCCGCGAAGGTGTAGTCGAAGTCCCGCGGCTTGTCCGAACGGCCGTAGCCCGGGAAGTCCGGCGCGAAGACGCTGTGCGTCTCGGCGAAGGCCGGCAGCAGATGCCGCCAGGAGTAGGAGGAGGCGCCCAGGCCGTGCAGGAAGACGATGGGCTCGCCCGCGCCGCCGGAAAGGACGTGGGTCCGGACTCCGGCGATCGTGCGCTCACCGGCCTTGATCTCCGCCGCCATGGCGGAGATTATACAACAGGCGGGCGGAGCCTGCCGCGGCTGCCGGTTTTGACGTTTCCTTGAGCTTGATCCTCTATACTTAGGATGACGGCGGGGAGCGGGCCATGAAGAACGCGGGCTGGTTCTTGTCAGGGGCGTGCCTGATTCTGGCCGCTCAGAGCGCGGCCGCAGCGGAGCCGAAGGCCGGCCCCTTCCCGGTCGACCTCATCGCCTCTATCCCCGCAGGGAGCCTGCTCGACTCTTCCCGCTGCGGCGCTCCGCTCGACCTGCAATTCTGCGTGGAGCCCCAGCTCGCAGGCCCCAGGCTCGTGCTCCGACTGGGCTCCGACGACGCCCGGTTCCAGGGGGCCGCGGGCAGGCTGGCGCGCCTGGGCGGCATGTTCATTGGCAGCCGGGATATCGCCGTGTTCGGAGGCTTCCACCTCCGCCTGGACCTAGTCCTGCGTTAACGGGCCAGGGACCCGGTCTGGTCTGAGGCCAAAGGCCCGGGCTGATCCCTTCGGGCGGCGCTACACTGGAGTCATGCCGTTCACGCGCCGCAGCGAGATCCTCCTCATCAGCCTGACCTCCGGCTTGTAAACCGGGCCCTCCCGTTCCGTCCCAGAAGCCGCGTTCGAATCATCCAGGGGAGATCTTCTGCGGCAGCTACCTGAGCCTGAGCTCGGCAGGCGGCGAGGCGGCTGTCTTGAGGAGCTGGGGCACCTGGTCGCGGTTCTCCCGGCCGGCCGCGTCGCGGACCTTGGGGACGAGGTAGTCGTAGATCGACTTCAGCGTGACCGCGCCGTCCGGGCCGGCGGCTCCGTCCGAGAGCCCTTTGAGCAGGTAATAGGTGAAGATCCCGTGGCCCTGCGCCTGGTCGCCGCCCGCGATCTGGTCATCGGCAGAGGCCGTGAGCACGAGCAGCTTGCCGACCGCTCCGGCGGCGGTGTCGAGCTTGGTCACCAGCGGCCGAGCGCCCCGGGGCAGCAGCGACCGCGCGCCGCGGCCCGAGAAGCAGGAATCCAGAGCCACCACGATGTTCTTGGCTTTCAGCGCGTTGAGGTCCTTGTACACCTCGGCAATGGGCAGGGCGGTGTCCTTGAGGTAGGCGGCGTCCCCGTCCCATGGAACGAGATAGGCCTGGCCGGTCTTGAGGTCGGGCGCGCCGTGGCCCGAGTAATAGAAGAAGACGGTCGAGCCCTCGCCGGCCACCTGCGGCAGCCAGGATTCGAGCTCTTTGGTCAGGCTCGCCCGGGTGGCCTGGGAGCCCGAGAGCAGGCGGATGTTGCGCGCCGGCACGCCCAGGGCGGCGAGGTGCTCGCGCACGGCGGCGGCGTCGCGCTCGGCGAACTGCGCGTCGGGCATGGAGGAGTACTTCTCGATGCCCACGATGAGCGCGGCGGATTCGGGATTCTCGGCTTTGGCGTAGCCGGGCCGGTCGACGTCGGAGGCCCAGACCTTGGCCGGCGCGGCCTGCTGGCCGCCGCGAGAGGCGACCCAGGCCGCGAGCTTGAGCGAGCCGGTCAGGCCGGCGTCGAGGTCCTCGACGACCTTGCGCTTGACCTCCTTCTGCGCGGAGGCCCACACCCACCAGCCGACGGGGGTCGCGCCAGAGAGCCCGATGACCTTCGAACGCTGGGCTATGATCGTGTCGACCTCGACGCGTTCGGGCGTCAAGAGCACGAGCTTCATGTCCATCGCGAAGCGCCCGATGCCGTAGCCCTGATGATGGGCGTAGGCGTCGAGCAGACAGATGAGGTCTGGATGGAGCGCCTGCGCGGCCTCGAAGCTCTCGGCGGCCGGCACGGACTTGAAATGCCGGCCGAGCATGGCCGGTGCGTCCTTAGTGATGACGGCGTCGGCGTCCTTGGCTCCGGACAGCGACAGGTGTGCCGCGGTCTTGAGGTACTTCATCGAGTTGACGGTGTTCTCCGTGCGCACGACGGCGAGCGTGAGTCCGGCGGTCGAGGGCCCCCGCGAGACCTGAATCCCCGCCAGCGGGTCGACGCGCCGACCGCCGGAGCACCCTGCGATCAGCGTCAAAGCGGCGGCGAAAGCCAGCGGCGCGGCGGCGAGCCTGCTCACTATTGTCTCCCTGCGGATCACGGCGGAACCTGCCTCAAGTATAGCAACGGCGCCCCTGGGCCGCCAGACGCTGTCACCCGGCGGGTTCATCTTACAGATCCTCCCGGGGGTTATTTCTCCTGCGACTCGACTGGGCCGTTGGTCCCGGCCTGGTCTGAGGCCAAAGGCCCTGGCTGATCCTGTCGGTCGGCGCTACACTGGAGTCATGCCGTTCACGCGTCGCATCGTGATCCTCCTCATCGACCTGACCTCCGGCTTGTAAGCCGGGCCCTCCCGTTCCGTCCAAGAAGCCGCGTTCGAATCATCCAGGGAGGTATCGCAATGAGAATCCGATCGGCAGGGGTCGCAGCGGTGTTGGCGTGCGGGCTGGCGGGGCCGGTCTGGGCTGAAGGCGTCGATCTCGCCACGCCTCCGGCCGAGATCCTGCAGGCGGCCGGGATCGGCGCGCGGTCCATGCCTTCTGCGGTCGCGTGGAACCGGGAGCACAGCAGGTCCATGCCGAGGCATCGCTTCGACTTGTCCACGCTCAACGGCTCTTACCGGCTGACGGAGAGGGCCGACGCCGGGGCGGGCTGCATCGTGGCCGAGAAGGCCGGCGACGAGAGGATCACGGTGGAATACGACCAGCGCGTGAGCGAGAGGTCCATGGCGCCTGATGATCATTTCGCCTCCATAAACGTGCGGACGCCGGAGACCTACGTGCTGAGCTTCATCTCCGACATCGACCAGGGGCCGATGCAGTACACGAGGCATGATGTGGAGAATCCTTCGCTGCTGGACGTGGCGGGCTGCGTGGCGTGGTATGGCCAGCTGGGGATCGCAGACGCGTACCGGTACTGCCGGGGCAACGTGCTGCCGAAGCCTCAGCCGGAGCCTGCTTTCAATCCCTCCTATTTCTACCGGGAGGTGTCGCAGACGACGGCGGACAACGAGGTGGTCTCCGAGAAGCTGCGTGAGGTGAGGCCGTCCGCGGACGTGACGGTGACGTCCCGGAGGATCACGAGGCTGAAGTTGGCCGAGGGAACGTTGACGGTGACTCAGCAGGAGCAGGAGGGCGCCGCCGCCCCGGTCACGGTCCAGCGGTGCGTCTACCAGCGGGATTAGGAAGGAGATGATGAAGCGAGGTCGCATGGCGATGGTTCTCTTCGCGCTCCTGGCGGCAGGCCAGCCCCTCCGGGCCGCCTCTCCTGATGAGGCGGCGGCGGCTTTTGCGGCCGGCGACTATCAGCGGGCCCTGAGAATGATCAAGCCCCTGGCCGACCAGGGAAATGCCCGGGCCCAGCACGACCTCGGCTTCATGTATGCCAACGGGAAAGGCGTCCCCCGAGACTACGCCGAGGCGGTCAAGTGGTATCGCAAGGCCGCTGGCCAGGGATTTGCTGAAGCCCAGAGCAATCTCGGCTCCATGTATGCCCAGGGAAAAGGCGTCCCCCGAGACTACGCCGAAGCGGTCAAGTGGTATCGCAAGGCCGCCGACCAGGGCTTTGCCGGGGCCCAGGACAACCTGGGCATGATGTATTTCAAGGGAGGGGGAGGCATCCCCCCGGACTATGCCGAAGCGGTCAAGTGGCTCCGCAAGGGCGCCGACCAGGGCTATGCCGAGGCCCAGGGCCACCTCGGCGCGATGTATGGCCTGGGGAAAGGCGTCCCCCAGGACCGCGCCGAAGCGCTCAAGTGGTATCGCAAGGCCGCCGACCAGGGTTATGCCGGGGCCCAGGACAACCTCGGCATGATGTATTTCAGGGGAGAAGGCGTCCCCCCTGACTACGCCGAAGCGGGCCAGTGGCTGCGCAAGGCCTCAGGCCAGGGTATCGCCGAAGCCCAAGGCACGTTCGGCTGGATGCATCTTATGGGGAAAGGCGTCCCCCGAGACTACGCCGAGGCGCTCAAGTGGCTCCGCAAGGCCGCCGAGCAAAGTGATGCCAGGGCCCAGAGCAATCTCGGGGCGATGTATGCCAACGGAGTCGGAGTCGCCCAAGATTTCGTCGAGGCGTACAAGTGGTTCATCCTATGCGCGGCTCAGAATTACGAGCCGGGAAAGCAGCAGATGGATAAAGTGCGTCCACGGATGACGAGCGAGCAGGTCGCCGAAGCGCGCCGACGCGCCGCTCAGTGGACGGCGCGGCATGCCGGCTCGGCTGGGTGAGTCAGCGGCTGAGGAAGGCGTCGACTTCGCGTGCGATGGCTTGTATCTTCCGCCCGCCGGGGCCCGTGCCCTCGTCGTTGTCCGGCAGGCTGGTGTAGACCGCCAGGACGTAGAAGCGCCCCTGCCCGCGCACGAGCGCCGCGTCGTTGCGGTTCTGAGAGAGCTGTCCGGTCTTGCCCGCGTAGACGGTCCCGGGCGGCAGGACCGAGGCGATGAGGTAGCGGTCCAGCTGGCCTTCCAAAGTCTTGAGCATGGCCCCGGAGGCCTCAGGCGAGACCAGCTTGCCCAGCGCCGCGGCTTCCAGCAGGAGCGCGGCGTCGCGCGGCGGCATCTGGTTGTAGCCGGTGGCGTCCGGGTCGGGCACGTCGGTCCCGGATGAGAGCTTGTGGCGCACGTAGGTCAGCAGAAGGCCGTTCCGATGGGCGAACTCGGTGGCGCTGCTGCGGCCTAGGACGTCGATGAGCGTGTTGGTGGCCGCGTTGTCGCTGCGGCGCACCATCACCTCGACCAGGTCGCGCAGGCTCCAGAGCGAGCCCGCCGTGATGGCGGGGTAGGGGTCATGGGGCGGTCCCCAGGTCCCGGTCATGTTCCGGGGAGAGATGGCGATGGACGAGTCCCAGGACCGGGCGCCGGAGGCGACCGCGTGATGGGCCTCGGCCAGCAGAGCGAGCTTGATGACGCTGGCCGCGGGCACTATGTCCAGGTCGTTCCAGCCGCCCCGGCCGGGGTCGGCCGGGGCGCGCAGATCGATGACCGAGATGTGGGCCTTGGAAAGGTCCATGCGCTTGGCGAGCCCCTGGAGGAAGGCCGAGATTTGTTCGGAGCTGGCGCCGATCCGGGCCGCGGGCACCGGCTCGCTCTGGGCGCCGGCCAGGCGCAGCTTCGTGATGCTCGTGCCCAGAGGGTCCAGAGCGGAGGCGGCTGCGCGCGAGGCGGGCAGCAGCAGGAGCGCGGCGAGGAGGATGGCGGCCATGCGCGATATTTTAAACACCCGGCCGCGCTCCGTCAAGGGTCCGGGAGAACTCGACTTCACCCACTTTCTCCGTTGCCGTTGCAGGAGGTTCCGGCGCGCAGCGCCGGAACCCGCCCGCCGCAGGCGCCCAAGAGGGGCTGACCACTCGCCTTTATGATTTCGCGTCGCCGAGGAAAGGGCGGCGCCGGGGTTGGCTCGGCGAACGCCGCGTTAGCCGCGAGAAGCATGCCTGGGCATGCGGGATTCCCTACACTTTTGAAAATTTCCGCTGAATTTTATGTGGTAATTCGCATCGCGCGCGCGATGTGAATTATGATTATTAATCCAGCAAAAATTTTTCGAAAACGAAGGCTCGCAATGAACCCCAACCATCTCACAAAAAGTGGGTGAACTGGTGTCCGGCAGGACGCTAGCGCGCCGGCACGTAGGCGCAGACATCCGTGAACTCATCTCCCCACAGGCTGAAGGTCCCGGATCTCACGCTCAGGATCCCGTTCTTGAGCTCCACCTCATGGACATCGCCTTTGTGCAGGTTGGGGTTCTTTGCCTTCGCAAGCTCCCCTTCGCGATACCGCAGCCGGTTGCCGTCGAAACTCGCCTCCCGAGGCCGGTAGCCGATGATGGAGCTGCTCCCCGGCAGGATGGCCATGGGGTTCTCGTTGACATCGACCTTGTAGCCGCGGTTGATGTCGAGGACCTGGGCGACGATGAGCCCCTGGCCTTGCGGCAGCCCGTAGATGCCGAGGTTCGGACCGACAGCATTCAGGAAGGACTCCTGGACGATCTCGATCCGTGCGTAGCAATCGCCCACGATCCTCTTATCGAGCGAGTATCTCCCCACGAGGGAAGAGAGTCCATCAGCCTGGGCGTTGGCGGCCAGGGAGAACGTCAGCGCGGCAAGAACGAGTCCGTATGATCTCATGCGGCACCTCCTTCGCTTGATGGGAGAACGCTGTCCTTGTCCCAGTGGATGAAGTTGGGATGGGTGACGTCCGGAGGCACGAGCCTGAGGTCCCCGATCCGGGTGGAGTGGTTGACGTCCGGCCCCACCACCTTCACTCCCACCGGGAAGGCGCCCCGGATCACGGCCCGGGCCTTGGCGCGGGCCTCCTCTTGCGAGGCTCCCGGAAACAGCCCGGCCGCGAGCGTCCCGGCCGTGCGGCCCTTCCTGTAGGAGATGGCCCAGCCCTGCGCGCCCTCTGCGAGCGTAAAGGTCATGTCGTTGTAGACGAGCTCCGCCTGCGCGGTCTTTTCAAGAGTCATGACTGGCATGGGAGCCTCCTAGTTCAGCCGCCGCATCACCGTGACGCAGTTCGTCACGGCCGAGCCGCCCACGTTGAAGGCCACGCCGATGTCGGCCTTCTGGGCCTTCACGCCGATGGGCTCGCCGATGAGCTGCTTGTAGACCAGGGCGTGCATGGAGGCGCCGGTGGCGCCCACCGGATGGCCCTTGGACTTGAGCCCGCCGGAGAGGTTGACCGCGACCTTGTCCTCGCGCGTAAAGCGCCCGTCGAGGTAGTCGTAGCCCGCCCGGCCGTCCTGGGAGAGGCCCAGCGCCTCGGTGGAGAGAATCTGGTTGATGGTGAAGCAGTCGTGCACCTCGGCGAAGTCCACGTCGCGCGCCGTGATGCCGGCCTCGGCGTAGGCTTTGCGCGCCGCATCCTTGCCGGCCTGGAGCTCGTGCATGTTGGGCCGCACGCCGATGGGCAGGCGCTCGACCGAGTGCCCGATGCCCGCGATCTCCACGGCCTTGCGGCCGTGCTTGCGGGCGGCGGCGGTGGGGGTCACCACCAGGGCCGCGGCGCCGTCGGAGACCAAGGAGCAGTCGTGCAGGCGCAGGGGCTTGGCGATCATCATGTTCTTGGACTTGCCCCGCTCGTCGAGCGCGCAGAGGGCCTTGAGGGCCTCGACGGATGTCGGTCCCTTCTTGGCGTGGGCCAGCGGGTTCTCGGCGCCGTTCTTGTAGCCGAGCGCGCCCACGGTGAAGAGCATCCTTTCGAAATCATCGTCGCTGATCTTGTGCTTGGCCTGGTAGCCCTTGGCGTACTCCGCGAAGAGCATGGGGAAGGACATGCCGCGCGAACCCTCGCTGGGCCAGTGCGAGCAGCAGGCCAGCACGTGCGTCATCTGCGGCGTGGGCAGCAGGTTCATCTTCTCCACGCCGATGACCAGCACGTTCTGGTAACGGCCGGCCTCGACGCCGTAAACCGCGTCGTAGAGGGCCACCGTGGAGGAGGCGCAGGCGCACTCCGTGCGCGTCATGGGCTTGAAGCGCAGGGAGGGGTGTATCTCCGCGGCCAGCGGCGCCACGTGCTCCTGGTTCAGGAACGAGGCGGGCGAGCAAGACCCCACGTAGACCGCGTCGATGTCCTCCGGCGCGACGTCGGCGTCCTCGATCGCGCCCCGGCCGGCCTCGATGAGCAGGTCGTAGTAGGTCTTGGTGTCCGTCATGAGGCCCGTGGCCGGGTCCTTCTTGACGAAGACGCCGAATTCCGTGTTGTACGCTCCGATGATGCTGGCTTTGCTCATGGTCTTTTCTCCTACTTGGCGATGCCCTTGGGATAGCAGAGGCCCCCGGTGATCTCGAGGGTCGTGGCGTTGATGGCTTCGTTCTCGATGGTATGGCCGATGAGGGAGGCGATCTCCTCGGGCTCGACCAGCCGGCCCAGGTGCACGTCGGCCACGATGGCCTTGAGCGCCTCCTGGTTCATGCCCTTGACCATCGGGGTGGCGGTGTAGCCGGGCGCGATGGCCACGCAGCGGATGTTCCTGATGCCGCGCAGCAGGAACTCGCCCACCACGATCTTGGGCAGCAGGGCGTCGGCCACCTTGGTGGAGGAGTAGTTGAGCTGGCCGACCTGCCCCGCCTTGTTGACCGAGGAGATGGGGATGAGCACCCCCTGCCAGCCGCCGTTGACCATGGCCTCGGCGCCGTCGCGGACGGTGAGGAAGGTCCCGGTCAGGTTGACGTCGATGACCGACTGCCACTTGTCCAAAGTCATCTTGCGGGAGACCTTGCCGGTGGCCTTGTCGATGTTGAGCATGGTGCCGTCGCGGATGATGCCGGCGCAGGCCACCACGATGTTGATCTTGCCGAAGGCGTCGGCCGCGGCCTTGAAGAAGCGCGCGGTGTCGGCCTCGCTGGTCACGTTGGCGTTGATGCCGACGGCCGAGGCGCCCTCGGCCTTGAGTTCGCCGACCACGCGGTCGATGTCCTTCTGGGACATGTCCACCACCGCCACCTTGGCCCCGTTCTTGGCCAGGTACCGGGACACCGCCTCGCCGATGCCGTTGGCGCCGCCGGTCACGACTGCTACGCTGCCTTTGATCTGCATTCTTGAGGTCCTCCTTTAAATGTAGTCCAGTTTGCTGGCCTGCTCGGTGAGCTCGGCCCGGAAGTCCGGGTGCGCCACGGCGATGAGGTTGCGCGCCCGCTCGCGCACGGTGCGGCCCCGCATGTGCGCGATGCCGAACTCGGTGACCACGTGGTCGCAGTCGGCGCGGTGCAAGGTCACGGCCGCGCCCGGGGGCAAGGTCGCGACGATGCAGCTATGCGTCCCCTTCTTGGCCGTGGAGGCGCAGGCGATGACGGACTTGCCCAGCCCGTCGTAGGCCTCCTTGGCTCCGACCGCGGTGTCGGTCTGTCCGCCGGTCCCGGAGTACTGCACCGGCCCGATGGACTCGCTGGCCACCTGGCCGGTGAGGTCCACCATGAGGCAGGTGTTGATGGAGACCATGCGCGAGTTCTGCCGGATGACCGCGGGGTCGTTGACCCAGGAGCCGCGGCGCAGCTCGATGGCGGGGTTGTCGTGCATCCAGTCGTAGAGCCGGCGCGAGCCCATGGCGAAGGTGGCCATGAACTTGTCGCGGCCCAAGGACTTGCGGCGGTTGGTGATGACCCCGGCCTCGTAGAGCTCCATCATGGAGTCCACCAGCATCTCGGTGTGCACGCCCAGGTCCTTCTTATCTTTCAGGGCCAGGGCCGCGGCGTTGGGGATGCCCCCGATGCCCAGCTGCAGGGTGGCGCCGTCGTCGACGAGCTCCGCGATGTGCCCGCCGATGGCCAGGTCCACCGGGCCGGGCTGCGGAGCGGGCAAGGAGGGGACCTCCTGGTCGTGCTCAACGAAGAAGTCCACGTCGCGTACGTGTACGATGGTGTCGCCGAAGGTCCGGGGCAGCCTGGGGTTGACCTCCAGGACCACGGTCCGGGCGGCCTCCACCATGTCCTTCTCGTAGGTGACGCCCAAGGACAGGGAGACGAAACCGTGCCGGTCGGGCGGGGTGCAGGTCCCGAAGAAGATGTCCGGCTTGCGGGCCTGGATGCGGTCCAGGGCCGCGCGATGCAGCATGTTGGGCACGTAGGTGACCGTGCCCGCGCCCGCGGCCTGGGCCTGGCGCGCCCCGGGGGCGTGGAACCAGGAGGCCAGCTCGAAGCGGCCCTTCATCTCCGGCTTCATGAAGAAGTCGTAGGGCTTGAGCGTCAGGACCGAGAAGACCCGCACGTCCTCCACGCGGTCCGCGGCCAAGTGGAACTTGGACATGCAGCCTTGCGGCTCTGAGGCGCATTGGGCCACGACGACGTCGTTGCCGGAACGGATCTTAGAAACGGCTTCTTCAACTTGGACCAGCTTGCCGCGATAAGGATCGGATTTCCTTATAAACGGCAGTGACGGGCCGAGGGATGGCCCCGCTTCGCGGGGCGGGTCCGACGCTTTCAGCGTCGGACCGCCTTCAACGGCAACGCTGAGAACCATGTTCAGTACCTCATGGCCAGCGAGGCCATGGACATGCCGCCGCCCGAGGCGCAGAGCACGAAGGTGTCGCCGCGCTTGAGCTTGTTCTGGGCGATGGCGTCGTGGATGACCATGGGGATGCAGGCCGAGCCGGTGTAGCCCCACTTGTCCATGATGCAGTGGGTCCTTTCCATGGGCAGTCCGAACATCGTCATGACCTCCTCGATGGTGGTCTTGCGGATCTGGGTGAAGAGGTAGAGGCCGACGTCCTCTTTGCGCAGTCCCGCCTTGGTGAGGACCTTCTCGATGAGGGGCGGCCAGTTGTCGCGGTTGAGGCTGGAGGGGAACTTCTTGAGCAGGCGCACCTGGTGCCGGCCGCCGGCTATGGCCTCGGCGCTGGCGACCTCGGCGGAGCCGCCCGCGTAGATGCCCATGTAGTCCCAGTACATCCCGTCAGCCGCCAAGGAGGAGGCCAGGAAGTGCCTCTGGCCCTCGCGCCGCAGGATCACGGCCCCGGCGCCGTCGCCGAAGAGGGGGTAGGCGGCGGAGTCGTTGGGGTCGAGGAACTTGGACATGGCGTAGGTCCCGATGACCAGCACGGTGCGGTACTGCGGGTCGGTCTGGCTGAACTTGACCGCGGTGTCCATGGCCGTGACGAAGCCGGCGCAGGCGCAGTTGACGTCGAAGGCCGCGCTGCTCTTGAGCCCCAGGTTGTGCTGGACGAAGGCCGCCGTGGCCGGGGAGAGGAAGGCCGGGGTGTCGGTGGCCACGATGAGCAGGTCCACCTCCTCGGGCTTGATGCCGGCGGCTTCCAGGGCCTGCCGGCCGGCCTTGACCGCGTGGTCGCCGGACGATTCGCCGGGGGCGGAGTGGTAGCGCGCGCCGTGGCCGATGCGCTCCAGTATGGAGGGCAGCTTGTCGCGGCCGAAGCGGTTGAAGAGGTCCTCGTTGGATACGAGCTTCTCGGGCACGTGCATCCCGGTTCCGATGATCTTAGGCATTTGTCCCTCCTGGATCCGTCTTTAGTCCTTCTGCGGCATCACGCCGCGGCGGTAGACCCTTCCGAAGAATTGGATGGCGTCTTCCTCGCTCATGCCATAATGCCCCTTCACCTTGAAGAGATTCTCCATTATGAAGAAATTGAAGTAGCCGAAGGTCACCATCATCATGGCGGCCACGGGGTCCACGTCCTTGGCCACCTTGGTGCCCGCGGCCAGCTGCACGCGCTGGTAGCGCTCGCGCATGGCCAGGAAGATCCGGGCGATGTGCTTGGCGTCGAACTCCACCATGTCCACGTAGATGAGGCGCATGTAGTCGCCGAAGCGCTCCACGGTCTCCTTGCTGGCCCGGCCCAGCTCCTCGATGTTGTCCGGGAAGCGCGCGCTGGTGAAGACCTTGGCCAGGGGCGCGTCGGCGGAGAAGTACTCCCGCTCGTACTCCGCCAGCAAGGTGGCGAAGAGCTTCTCCTTGGTAGGGAAGTGGTTATAGATGTTTCCCAAGGAGACCCCGGCTCGGTCCGCGATCTCGCGGGTGGAGGTGCCGTGGAAGCCTTGGCGGCGGAACAGCCCGGCCGCGGCCTTGAGGATGCGGCCCCGGTTGGCGGCCGTCTTGGTCGGAGCGTCGGTGCTGGGTTTCATCGTGCCTCCGAACTGAACGAGCGTTCGTTCATAAAGTATACCATGGTCCGCCTGCGCTGTCAAGAGCCGGCGGCAATCTTGACAAAAGCGGCATCCGGACCCATACTTGACCCATGAGCCAAGCGACGAAAGCCGTCATCGCAGCGCTGGTCCTTTCCGGCATCGCGGCCGGGGGCGCGGCCCGGGCCGGCTCCGCCGCCGCGCCGTCGGCGCCATTGGCGAAGGAGATCCGGCAAGCCGGCTTGGCCGCCGGATTGCCGGCCTTCGCCAAGCTCGATCCTGATTCGCCGGCGCATCGGCAGGCGGCCGGCGCTCTGGCGGCGCGCCTGCCCGCCGGCTTCACGGCCGCGGCGGCCGGAGCCCGGGAGAAGCTCAAGACGGCCCGCGATGCCGCGTCCCCGGAAGTCCTGCGCTGGCTCAAGCAGCGCACCGCCCAGCTTGAGGGCGCGGCTCGCGACAAGAAGATGTCCGCCCTGGCCTTATCCAAGGCCTTGGGGGACCTCGACGTCTACGCCATCTACGGCGCCAGCGCGGAGCACGAGATCGTCAGGATCGGGCAAAGTCTGGGAGCGACGGCGGATGCCGCGGCGGCTGTGAAGTCCAAGTTCAGCCCCCTTGAGCTGGAGCGCTCGGCCGGGGACAGGAAGAAGGCTTTGGACAATGCCTACGACCGGTCCGCCTATCAGGGCGACGCCGGGGATGTGGCGGTGGCCGCGGGGCAGCCCGGGAGATCCAACGCGCGGGTCCTGCCCTCCAGCCCCCGCGCCCCTTCCTTGCAGGGTCCGTCCATCCCGGTCCCCGCGGCCGCGGCGCCGGCCTGGCGCAGCGGCTGGAAAAGCATCGTGGTCTACGGCGGCTTGGCCGTAGTCACCGTCGCCGCCGTGGCGGGGGCCGTCGTCATCGCCACCCCGGTCGCGTTCGTCGCCGCCGGCGCGGTGGCCGTGGCCGCGATCACGGGCGGCGCGCTCTGGCACCACGGGCAGGCGGCCGACAAGGAGTGGACCTATTCGAAGAGTTTCCGCGAGATCTCCAACCTGGCGCAGGCGATCCGGGCGCGCAACGCCGGAGCGCTCGACGACATGCGGCAGACCGCCGAGGCGCGCCGCCAGCGCATGGAAGATCGGATCGCGGCCGCGGAGGCCGTCGGAGCCAAGACCGTGGCCGACGCGACGAACGACCCTCTCGCCAAAGCCGCCACCCTCGCTGGTTTCGACGGCCTGGTCATCGTGCGCACCGCTCTCAATGGCAACGAGCTTTCCGAGGAGCCCGGGCGGCGGGTCGGCGGACTGACGCCCCAGGCCTGGAAGGACGCGATCCGCGGCGCGCAGACCGCCGGCCAGCAGCGGCCGGAGAGAGCCCGCGAGGGGGAACTGGCTCGGGTGCTCAAGGATTTCCACGGCGAGCTGTCCCGGGAGAAGGCCGAGGCTGGACGTTTCGACGCCCTGCTCGGCGAATTCCAGAAGACAGTGCCCTTAGTGTTCGGCGGCAACCTCAAGGACCAAGCCAAGACGGCCAAGGCCGAGATCCAGCGCTTCAAGGACTCGGAGATCTCGGTGGAAGGGGGCATCCACGAAGCCGAGGACTCCGCCATGCGCAAGCGCGTGAGCGACCGTATCTACGGCCAGGACCAGCAGCCGGAATTCATCAAACGCCGGGACCATCACGACAGCCTGACCGGGCTGGCGGAAGGTCCGTTGAAATCAGCGGTGGGCCTGGCGCGCAGCGTGGACAAGGACTTGCAGGAGATGATCTCGCAGCGCAACACCGAGACCGCCATGCTGGCCATGGCGGTCATGAACGAACACGTGCCCGTGACCAAATGCGAGAGGGATTCGGATGGGGGACAGAGCTGCCATACCGAATACGAGGATCACAGCGGGACGTATAAGATGATGGCGGCCGTTGCGGGTTCCGCGGCCCAGGCCGCGGCCCACAAGGCTCAAGGCGAGATCGACGCCTTGCGCGGCCAGGTGTCTCAGCTGGCCTCGAACAAGACCCTGAAGTCCGAAGGCTTGGTCGCGGCCCTGCCGCTCACGGCCGGGCCCAATGTCAGCGCGGGCGGAGGCGGCTTGCTCGACATGTTCATCCCGGGCTTCGCCAGCCTCTTGATGACCGGCTTCAACGCGGGGTCGGCCTCGGATGCCCGCGCCAAGTTCGGCCCGGTCAAGGGCGCCCTAGAGAGCGTCAACGGAGTCATCAAGGAGCGCCAAGCCGGCGAAGGCCGGTGGCTTGACGGCCAGATCGACCAGGACCTGCAGCGGCAGATGGCTGCGCCGGCCTGAGGGCCTAGGCGGGGCCGGGGCTGAGTCCTTCGACCTGCTTCACGAGGCGGCGGAAGGCCGCATGCGCGTGGGGCATCAGCGGCTGGGCGGCGGGGATGAGCGCCTGGTCGCCGTCGACGTGCGTGGCGTCGTCGACAAGGACCAGCCGGTGCCGGCCGCCGGTGGCGGCTAGCTCAGCGTAGGGCTGGGCGTGGTCTTGGGCCGTGATGAGGAAGTCCTTGCCGCCGGAGAGGGAGACCAGGGGCTTGCCTGGGCGGCCGGTGTTGGAGATCTCGGCGATCGCCGCGCGGACCTGCGCCGGGCGCCGGGAGAGGTCGTAACCCTCCAGGGGGCCTTCGTAGGCCGGGTCCAGGTCCGCGATGAACACGGCCAACGAGGAGGTCCAGTAGAGGCCCCGGTACACGGCCAGGGCCTGCTCCCAGGCTGGGTCCACCGGGAGGCCGTCGCGCAGCATCCTGGGCAGGGAGATGAGGAGGTTGCGCTCCGGCCGCCAGAGCACGCCGGAGACGTCCACGCCGCCGTGCGCCAGTTCCGGCGACTCTTCCAGGAGCCGGCGCACGAGATATCCTCCGTTGGAGACGCCGACCGCATAGGTGCGTTCGGGAACGCGGCCGTAGTGCTGCGCGCTCTCCTCGCAAGCCTGGGCCGCCAGTTCCTGGAAACGGCGCAGCCAATGGCGGATGCTGGTGGTGCCGTCCATGGGGATGAAGAAGGAGTCGCCGTCGGCGGTGGTGTGGACGCCCTTGTCCATGCAGGCGAAGGCGTAGCCCTCATTAATAAGGAAGTCGGACCAGTAGAGGTCGTAGCCGTGCTCATCCGTGAAGCCCGGGGAGGCTGAGACCACCAAGCCGCCGTTCCAGTCCTTGGGCAGGCGCAGCAAGAACTTTGCCCTGTGCTCGGGAGACAGGCTCCCGGTCACCAGGCGGCCGGGCACGGGTCCGCTCAAGGGCGTCCAATAGGAGCGCGGCGGGGCGACGGACAGGGCGTCGAAGGATATCCCGCCTGATTCCCGGGCGGAGCGGGTGCTCAGATCCGCCAGCGCGAACTCCTCGCGCCGCGGCTTGGGCGGGCCTGCGGGCCGCAGGCCCAAGGCGCGGAAGGGGTTCATGGCGCGCCGGCCTCAGTGGTAGAGGTCTTGGTCGAGCTGCGCCGGCTCGCGCAGGGGATAGTAGTGGTCGCTGTCTACGACCTTCAGGTGGAACATGCCGCTTCCGTCGCGGAACTCGCGGCCCGGCTTGGGCGCGTCCTTGGGGACCTTGAAGCCGAAGAGCTCGAAAGCGAGCTTCGCGCTGACCCAGGGGATGAGCTGGTCCTTGGCCGCGTGGATGATCTCCAGGCGGATGCCGTAGTCGCGGATGCGCTGCACGTCCTCCTTGGTGAAATCGAGCATGGACGTGGCGTCGGCGCGGCGCAGGAAGGCCTCCTGCCAGCCCGGCGTGGCCGCGTTCTCCTCCACGATCTTGAGGATGTTCAGGCGCACGTGGTCGAGGGCGGGCGACCAGGGGTCGGCGAGCTGCTTGCGCAGCTCATCCACCGCGCCCTTGGAGGCCAAGCTCAGGAGCATGTTGCGCTGCATCTGGAGCCAGAAGAGCTGGGGCAGGACCATGGGCGCGAGCAGGGGGTTGGCCTTGACGGCGGCGTTCAGGGTCTTGCCGTAGGAGTCCATGAGGTCGAGTTGCTGGACGATGGCCTGGATGGCCTTGGCCATCTGCGCGTACTGCGCGCCGGCCGCGGTCTCGCTGTGCCCGTAATGGGTGGTGGTGTTGATGAGCGTGACCCGGCCGCCCTTGAGCAGGCGCATCGCCTGCTGGACTTCCAGGTCCTCGTGGAGCTGGACCATGCGCTGGAACACGAGCACTCCGTAGGAGTGCAGGGTCAGGCTCACGGACTTGGAGCCCGAGCGCTCCGCGGCGAGCACGATCATGCGCGCCATGTCGCGGGCGTCCGCTTCGTAAACCTTCTGGGTGGGCTGGAACTCCGTGGGCTGGTGGCCGCGCAGCCAGACGAAGTACTGGTCGGATTCCGCCTTGGCCTGGGTCTCGAAGAGGGAGTCGTAGCTCTCGGCCAGGGCCAGGCCGCCCACGAAGACCATGGGCGCCTGGGACGAGCCCTCGGCTTGGCGCGACTTATAGGAGATGGGGCTGCCGTCCGCCGCGCTGGCGAAGCTCGCCAAGGACCAGCCGCCTTCCGCGGTCCGCGACCAGCGCACGCGCGGCGCCGGGGCCGGGCCCTGGTCGTCGGCCGCGATGGGCAGGGCCTCGGCGCGGGCGGAGCCTCCGTCGAAGAGCTTGGCCGCGGCCTGATGCGACGCCGTCTCGGAGAGCTTGGGATCGGCCAGGGTCTGGGTGAACTCCGCCGCCCCGGCGGCGGCCGAGAGCTTCAAGGGCGCCTGCTGCGGCGCCGCGGCCGTCAGGACCGACAGGGCCGGCGACGGCGTCAGCGCGGGCAGAGCGGCGGTGAGCGGCGAAAGGGAAGGGGCGGTCAAGGATACGGAAAGGGCGGGGCTGCCCAGCGCTGACGGATTGACCGCGAGGAGCGGGGCCAGGCGCACGGTAGGCACGGCCGCCGCGCGGGACATGGAGATGATGGCGGCTGCGGATGCGGGGGATGCAGGAGCCAGAGAAATCAGGAGAAGCAGAGGCGCGATGGACATAAGCAGATGATAGGACAGTGGCGCCCTGCCGGGATGGGCCCATCAGGGAGAAGCGGGCCGGGATTGTGTCCTACGCCGTCCTGGGCCTAAGGGCCTACGTCTCGACGGAGAAAGGAGCTGTCACTGACTGAACGTTCGTTCGCTATCGCGTCACTTCTTGCAGGCGTCCTCGATGGCTTCGATGATGGGCGAATAGCCGGTGCAGCGGCAGAGGTTGCCCGCGATGGCTTCCTGGATCTCCTCGCGCTGCGGATGCGGGTTGTTCTGCAGGAGCTCGGTCGCGGCCAGCACCATGCCCGGGGCGCAGAAGCCGCACTGGAAGGAGCTGTGGTCCACGAAGGACTTCTGGAGCTTGGTGGGCCCGTCCTTCGAGATCCCTTCCAAAGTCACGATCTCGCAGCCGTCCGCCTCGATGGCCAGGACCAGGCAGGAGCGCACCGTGCGGCCGTTCAGGAAGACCGTGCAGGTGCCGCAGTCGCCGCGGTCGCAGCCCACCTTGGGGCTCTTGACGCCGAGCTTGTCGCGCAGCACGTCGATGAGCACGTCGTTGGGCTCCACGTCCACGCGGCGCTGCATGCCGTTGAGCTTGAGCTGGATGCTGGTCTTGGTCATAGGATGCTCGCTCCATACGCCGGGCCCTTGCCGGCGAGCCGCGCGGCTGCGGTCTTGAGCCCCCGCTCGAGCATGACCTGGGCCATGTGCAGGCGGTACTCCGAGCTCGCGCGGATGTCCGTGATGGGGGAGATCGACTGGGCGACCAGGGCCTTGGCCTTGGCGATGAGAGCCTCCGAGAGCCTCTTGCCGTTGAGGAGGGCCTCGATCTTCTCGGCGCGCTGGGCGATCGGGCCCACGGCGCAGAAAGCGAGCTTCCAGACGTTGCCTTCTTCGGCCAGGACCGCCAAGCCCACCTGGGCCAGGTCCTCGCCCCGGTAGCGCCCGAGCTTGACGTAGCAGCCGGCCGTCTTCTTCTTGGGCAGGGGCAGCTCCACGGCGGTCACGAGTTCGTCAGGCAAAAGGGCCGTGCGCTTGGGGCCCGTGAACCACTCCGACATGGGGATCTCGCGCTCTTCGACCGGGCCGCGCGTGCGCACGCAGGCCTCGTGCACCAGCAGCGCCGGGGCTCCGTCGAGGGAGGGGACCGCGGAGCAGAGGTTGCCCGCGAGCGTGGCGCGGTTGCGCACCCCGCAGGAAGCCACCGTGCGCGAGGCTTCCCAGAGCACGGGGAAGCGCGACTTGACGAGGTCGGACTCGATGAGCTCCGTGAAAGTGACGCGGGCCCCGATGGCCAGCGAGTCATCCTTGACGTCGAGATGCCAGAGCTCCGGGACGCCTTTCACATCGATGAGCGCCTGCGGAGCCTTCATCCCTTCCTTGAGCCAGACGATGAGGTCGGTGCCTCCGGCCAGGAGCTGGGCCCGGCCCTGATAGCGCGCCAGCAGGCTCACGGCCTCGGGCAGGTCCTTGGGTTTGTGATATTCGAAGTCGGTCGCTATGGGCATGCAGCCTCCTTACGGCGCCCAGGCCACGATGCGGCACATGGCGCTCTCCAGCTCGATGCCGCGCAGGGGGAAGCAGCCGATGAAGGCGCGCTTGTTGGAGAGCTTCTCGATGTCGCCGCCCAGGTTCTCGGCGTGCACGATCTTCTTCGGGAAGAGCACCAGGTGCATCACCTGGTAGTAGGTCTTGAGCGGGAACAGCTCGTCCCAGGTCTTGCCGTGGTCCGCCTGGAGCTTCTCGTCCGCCTCCGTGAAGGACTTGGGATGCCAGTTCCGGATGATGGTGTTCATGGGGTGGTCCGCGCTGCCGCAGTCCACGCCGATCCACTTGAACTTCATCTTGAGGCACCACTTGTGGAACGTCGGCCCCGGGCCCGGGTGCTTGACGAAGTAGCGCAGCTCGTCGGACCGGCGCTGGTCCCAGGCGAAGCGGTGATACCCGGTATTGATGATGAGGATGTCGCGCGGCTTGATCTCCACCTTGCTCATCAGGAGCTCGGGCTCGTAGAGACCGTAGTCGTCCATCTCCTTGGAGATGTCCACCACCGCGCCCGGCCCCACCCACTCGGCCATGGGCACCTGGCCGATGGAGCGTCCGCTGGCGTGGAAGTGGATCTCGCCGTCCATGTGGGTGCCCACGTGGTTGGAGGTGGTGATGACCTGGCCGTTGGCGCCCTGGCCCATGTGCGCGCCCGCGATGCGCTTGAAGTACTGGACCGAGAGGGGGATGTAGCTGGGCCAGGGCGGGGTGTGCACGCTCAGGCGCTGGGTGAGGTCGTACATCTTCACCTTTCCCATCAGGTTGATGAAGTCGTTGGTCTTCATGATCCGCCTCCGAGTTTTTTGGCGAGGCCGATGAGGGCCTTCTGGAACGGCTCCGGCGGGGCCGAGAGGATGCCCGCGCCGACCTGGCCGATGCCGGGCTCGCGGTGGGCTACCCCGGTGTCGATGACGGGGAAGATGCCCTTCTCCAGCACCTTGACCGCGTCTATGCCCGTGGGGCTGCCGCGGAAATCCAGTCCCGGGATCTGGTAGACGTTGTTCTCAGCCGCGGTGATCTCGTACATCTGGCGCGTGTAGCCCAGGGCGTCGGAGGCGCTGCCGCCGATGAACTGCACGATGGCGGGCGCGGCCGCGATGGAAAAGCCCCCCAGGCCGTTGGTCTCGGTGATGGCCGAGTCCCCGATGTCCGGGTTGGCGTCGGCTTTGGTGAAGCCGGGGAAGAACAGGGCGTCCGGGACGGGGGCTGGCCCTGTGAACCACTCCGAGTTAGTTCCCGAGAGCTGGATGCCGAAGTCCGTGCCGTTGCGCGCCATGACCACCAGCAGCGAGCTGTTCGGGATGTCCCGCGCGGCGTCCAAAGACACCTTGCTGGCGGGCATGGAGAGATTGAGGAAGAAGTGGTCGTTGCCGTTGATGAATTCGAGGACCGCGGCCGCGGTCTCCGGGTCCGGGGCCGTGCGCACCACCGCGGGCGCGAGGGCCCGGTAGAACAGGGAGGTCGCGGCCCGGTTGCGGTTATGGACCTCGTCGCCCATGTGCAGGGCCTGGGCGATGATGTTCTTGAGGTCCACCTTGCCAAGCTTGGCCACGGCCTTCTTGAGGACGGGATAGAGGACCGTCTCCATCCACTTGAGCTTCTTGATCACTTCCGGGCCGTAGGCGCCGTAGCGCAGGACCTTGCCCAGTCCTTCGTTCATGGTGCAGAAACCGAGGTTGCCGTGCTCCTCGTTCTTGAGCACGAACACGGGCATGGAAGCGGAGACCACGCCGGCCATGGGGCCGACCGCGCCGTGCTCGTGGCAGGGGGAGAACTCGACGGCGCCGGAGGCGGCGAGCTTGGCCGCCTCCTCCGGGGTCTTGGCCAGGCCCTCGTAGACGAGCGCGCCCATGACCGCGCCGCGCATGGGGCCGCACATGCGCTCCCAGGTGATGGGCGGCCCGGCGTGGAGGATGAGGTTCTTCTTCATGCCGGGGATGACGTCGAGCGCCTTCTCCAGGCCGATGAGCATGGGCTTGGCGGCCAGGACCTTTGCGACAGCCTTGGCGTTGGCCGCGGCGATGATGTCGGCCTGGGCCCGGACCGTCTGGAGCGCGCCCGCGTCCGCCGCGACCGGAGGCCGCCAGTCCACCTGCACCGACCGCGCTTGGCAGTGGTCGAGGCTTTGCTTGAAGGATTCCAGGCCGATGTTGACGACCTGGAGTTCGCTTTGGAAGAGGTCCTTGATGGGCATCGGCTCCGATTATAACACTTTGGCGGCGGGGCGGAGGGCGGGTAAAAAATGGGTAAATGGCATTGATTTCCAGGCAGCGCCGGTCTATACTTCAGTGAGTGGCGGGGGGCCACCTTTGGATCGCCGCGCATGAGTCCCCTCTCTCCTGCCCGCCACGCGACCCCTCGGGCCGGCGTGTGCGAGAGTTCTGGGTCCATAACCTCGACGTCGTCTTCTTCTTCTACGGCTTGTCCTTCATTGTGGCCGGCCTGCTGATATTCACGCAGCGCCGCGACAGCAGCCGGCGCAGCATAGCCCGGACCTTCGGCTGGCTGGCGGCGTTCGCTCTGGTGCACGGCGCCAATGAATGGCTGGACATGTGGCAGCTCTCCCGGGGCGACTCCGCCGTCGTCCGGACCACCGGGCTGCACCTGCTGACCATCTCGCTCATCTTCCTCTTCGAGTTCGGTCGCCGCGCCTTCGCCTTGTCCAGCCGCGGTAAATGGCTGGCCGGCTGCTGGCCCACCGTGGGCTTGGCTGCGGCGTGCCTCGCGCTCATGGCGACGGCCGGCAACGAACCCGCGGTCTGGCCCCGGTATCTCCTGGCCTTCCCCGGCGGGCTGCTGGCCGCCGCCGGCATCGGCCTGTACTTGAAGGAGAATCCCGCCATACAGGCGCTCCCTTTGCGGCGCTACCTCCTGGCCGACGCCGTGGCGCTGGCGTTCTACGCCGTGTTGAGCGGGCTCGTCGTGCCCCCGGCCGATTTCTTCCCGGCTTCGGTGATCAACCAGCCGGCGTTCCTGGATATCGTCGGCATCCCGGTCCAGATCTTCCGGGCCTTGTGCGCGGTCGTCGTGGCCTGCGCGACCTGGAGCATGCTGCGCTTCTTCAATGGGGAGGACTACGCGCGTCTGCAGCGCGAGACCGCCACGCGCGAGCAGGCGGAGGCGCAGCTGCTGCAGGGCCAGAAGCTCCAGGCCGTGGGCCTGCTGGCCGCGGGGCTGGCCCACGATTTCAACAACGTGCTGACCACCATCGTCGGCTACAACTACTTCGTGCTGGAGGGGCTGGAGCCGGGCAGCCCGCTGCGCAGCCTGAGCCTGGAGATCCGCAAGGCCGCGGACCTGGCCGCGTCATTGTCCCGGCACGTGCTGGCCGTGAGCCGCAAGCAGACCGTGCTGCCGCAGGTCATGGAGCCCGATTCCGTCATCATGGAGATGGCCAAGATGTTCCGGCGGCTCCTGGGCGAGAACATCAAGCTCGACTTCCACCCGCATCCCTCCTTGTGGCCGGTCAAGATGGATTGCGGACAGCTTGAGCAGGTGCTCATGAACCTCGTGGTCAACGCCCGCGACGCCATGCCCCGCGGCGGCCGGCTCGTCATCGCGACGAGGAACCAGACCGTGCGCGACGGCGGCGGTCCGGAGGCCGGGCTGGCCCTGCCGCCGGGGCACTATGTGTGCCTGGAGGTGCGCGACACGGGCACGGGGATGGATGCGCATGTCCGGGCGCGGCTCTTCGAGCCTCTCTTCACCACCAAGCCAGCCGGCCGCGGCACGGGCCTGGGGCTGTCCACGGTGAAAAGCATCGTCCGGGATTGCGGCGGCGGCATCTCGGTCGAGAGCGCTCCGGGCCAGGGCTCGGCCTTCCGCATCTACCTGCCCCGCGCCGAGGGCGGACCCGAGGCCCTCCTGCCCGGTGAGGCCCGCAAGACCGGCGGGGAGGGGCATGAGACCATCCTGGTGGTGGAGGATAACGCCACCCTGCGCTCATTGATCAAGAGGATTCTCAAGGAGAAGGGCTATCGCGTCTTCTCCGCCGCGACCGGCAAGGAGGCCCGGCTGCTCTGCCGCCGGCTGAGGGAACATCTGGATCTTCTGCTCTGCGACCTGATCCTGCCGGACTGCTATGGCACGGAGGTGGCCAAGAAGGTCTGCGCCGCGCGGCCCGGGATCAAGGTGGCCTACATGACGGGCTATCCGGGCGGAGTCATGGGCAGCGATTTCAACTTCGACGGGGCCGTGCTCATCGAGAAGCCCTTCTCCCCGGAGACCTTGCTGCGCTGCCTGCGGCGGCTGCTGGACTCCAAGCCTGCGAGCGCGGCGCGCTAGAGTACCGGCTTGGCCTCTTTCTCCAGCTCCCGGGCGATGCGTCCCGCGAACCGCGCCGCCGCCGCGTTGGTCGGCAGGACCACGACGCCGGCGTCTTTGAGCCGCCGCTCGACCCGGCTGCGCACCTGCGGGTCGCCTTCCGTGCCGGTGACGGAGCAGACGAAGCTCAGGTGCCGGCCCGCGTCTTCGGCGAGCTTGCGCGCCGCGGTGATTGCCGGCACGAGCTCCCCGGCCGGGTCCATGTTGGAGCCGTAGCCCAACACCACGTCCAAAAGTATCACGGCGGTCTCCGGGTCCTTGGCCTCGTCCTGGATGCGCCGGTTGCGCAATGAGAAATCGATCATGGGATGCGGCCGGCCCACCGTGAAGGCGTCCTCGCCCAGGTCCACCACCGTGTGCCCCTGGGACTTCCAGGCGTCCGCCATTTCCTTGAAAGGAGGGATCGGCGCGTTGGAATACGCCTCGCTGAGCAGGTTCCGGAAGATCACCTGCGTCTCGCCGCAGAAGGTCCCGCCGCTGAACAGCCCGCGCACGTACCTCTGGCTCTTGGCGAACCGCGAGGCTTCCCGGAGCGCGGTGCCGCCTATCTCGGCGTCACGCCGCTTGAGCCCCTCGCGGACCGACTCCGCGGTCTGGCCCTGGGCCAGAGCCACGGCCAGCAGGGCCGCCTCTTCCAGGGTGGCCGCCGCGGTCATGCCGTAGCCGGCCACGGTCTTGGCGTCGGCGCCCAGGAACATCGCCACCACGGGCTTCTTGACCGACTTCACGGCCGCGCCGAGCTTCTTGATGACCGTCTCGTGCGGCGGCTTCGATATGAGGACGATCACTTTGGTCCCCTCGTCCTCGGCCAAAGCGCGCAGGCCCTCCAGGAACATGATGCCGCCCACGTCCTTCTTCACGTCCCGTCCGCCCGTGCCGATGGCTTGCGAGATCCCGGCGCCTTCGTTGGAGATGATGGACGAGACCTCCTGCAGACCCGTGCCCGCCGCGGCGACGATGCCGATCTCGCCGCGAGACACCGCATTGGCGAAAGCCAAAGGCACGCCGTTGATGATGGCCGTGCCGCAGTCCGGCCCCATGACCAGGAGGCCCTTGGTCTGCGCGAAGGTCTTGAGCGCGACCTCGGTCTCCACCGATACGTTGTCCGAGAAGAGCATCACGTGCAGGCCCTTGCGCAGGGCCGCCATGGCCACCTCGCCCGCATAGCGGCCCGCCACCGAGATCATGGCCATGTTGGCGCCCGGCAGGACCTGCAGGGCGCTGGCCAGGCTTTTGGGAGCGTAGGAGGCATCCGGCTTGGAACGCTTGCGCACGCTCTTGAGCAAGGACTCGGCCTCGGCCAACGCCGCGACGGCTGATCCCTCGTCCGCGGTCTTGACGCTGATGAGCAGGTCCGTGTCGCCCGCTTTGGCGAGTTCAGGGCACAACAGCCCGGAGGATTTGAGGATGGCCAGGTTCTCGGCCGTGCCCATGACCACGGCTGCGTCGCCTACGCCGGGCTTGGCGGAGAGCTCGCGGCCCACGATCATCAAGGTCACGGAGTCGAAATAGGCGCCCGTCTTGATCATCCCTTTCACGACCATAATGAGTCCTCCTTTTCTAAGGCCAGCATCAGGCCCACGCAGGTGTCCGCGCCGGAAGTCTCGCCCACGGCAAGGACCTCGTCCAAACGGTCCTCCGACGGCTCGGCGAGCAGGTCGCGCAGGCGTTCGAAGAAGCGGCCTTCCCGGGCGCAGTCCAGGAAGGCGGTAGAGAGAGGGTTGGAGCCGCGGGAGCAACCGTAGACCCGATCGATATCCGCGGCAGAATCCCCGCCGCAGATGCGCTGCCGGACATGGAGCCCCCAGAGATAGCCGGACAGCAGGTCGTCGCCGCTGGGCGTCAGCCCGAGGCCGGCCCCGCGCGCGGCCTCGGCGCCGGCCTCCAGGTTGCCGCTGCGCAACTCCCGGGCGGCCGTCTGAAGGCGGCGGGTCAAGACCTTCTCGAAGCCCGAAACCAAGCCGGCGCAGCGCGTATCATCGAGCAAAAAGGCCAGGCTCTTGGGATGGGCCTTGCGCAGCAGTAGGTCCCGGAGCCGGCGCATGCCGACCTTGGCGCCGCCATGGACCCGCAGCGCGGAATCGAAGAGAGGGAGCTTGGGGAAGCTCGCGCCGTCCAGGGAGAAGGAATCGCCGCTGACTTCCAGGCGGCGGATGGAGGAGAAGTCGAGGCCCTCCATCACGATGTTGATGGGCCCGCCGCCTATGGCGGGAACCACGATGCTGGCCAACCGTCCGTCGCGCGTGAAGTTAACGGCTTGGTCGAAGCGCGAATGCAGCGCGTAATCGCCCGGTCCGATGCGATCGCCGAAGCTCAGGACTTTGGTCATGGCCGGATGGCAGAGTATATTAAATCAGTGTGCATTCTAAATTGGTATCATAGGTCTCCTATGGCCAAGAAAGAGAAGGCTGTCGTCGGCATCGACCTGGGCGCGACCAAGATGCTGGTGGGCGTGCTCAAGGGACGAAAGGTCCTCTCCACGGTCAAGGCCAAGACCGATCCGTCCGGCGGCGAGCGGGAATTCTTCGCGACCATCGCCGCCACCGTGGCCAAGGCCCTGGCCGAAGCGGGCCTCAAGCCCTCCCAGCTGAGCGGGGTCGGCGCGGGCTGCCCGGGCGTGCTCGACTACCGGACCGACCGCATCGTCTCCTCCGCCAACATCCCGTTCATCAAGGACTATCCCCTGGCGCGCAAGCTGGAGAAGCTCTTCAAGGTCCCGGCCGCGGTCGAGAACGACGCCAACATGGGCCTCTACGGCGAGCAGCAGTTCGGCGCCGCGGCCGGCTGCGACCATGTCGCCGGCTTCTTCTTGGGCACGGGCATCGGCGGGGCGCTGATCCTGGGCGGCCGGCTCTATCGGGGCTCCTCCGGCGCGGCCGGCGAGCTCGGGCACATCTTCGTGGACCCCCTGGGGCCCGCCTGCGGCTGCGGCAATCAAGGCTGCCTGGAGGCCCTGGCCGGCCGGCTCGCCCTGGCGGGCGAGGCCGCGGCTTTGGCCGCGCGCGGCGGCGCGCCGCACCTGCTCAACGAGGCGGGAGCGGACGTGCGCAAGCTCAAGAGCGGCGCCCTGGCCCGCGCCGTGGAGGCGGGCGACAAGCAGCTCAAGGAGCTCGTGCGGCGCAAGGCCGCGCTGGTCGGCATCGCCATGGCCAACATCGTCAACGCCTTGGACCCGGAGTGCGTCGTGCTGGGAGGCGGACTGGTGGAGGCCATGGGCGACCTCATCGTGCCCGCGGCCGAGGAGTCCATGCGCCGCCACGCCATGCCGGACATCGTGAGCCACGTGACCGTGGCCCCCGCCAAGCTCGGGGACATGGCCATCGTCATGGGCGCGGCCCAGTGGGTCAGGAGCCGGCTCGATGCCTGAGACCGCGGCCGCCAAGCAGACCGCCGCCGTCATCGACATCGGCTCGGGCGCGGTGCGCATGGTGGTAGCCGAGTTCGGCCCCCAGGCGTCCATCCGGCGGCTGGAGAGCCTCTCCCAGCCCGTGCGCCTGGGCCGCGACGTGTTCACCACCGGCCGCATCTCCGCTTCGGTGATGCGCGAGACCATCGAGATCCTGCGCAACTTCAAGACCGCGGCCGACACCTACGGGGTCAAGAAGATGCATGCCATCGCCACCGCGGCCGTGCGCGAGGCGGCCAACCGCGACAATTTCGTGGACAAGGCCTTCCTGCTGGCGGGCATCGACGTGGAGGTCGTGGAGGGCACCGAGGAGAACCGCCTGGACCTGCTGGCCGTGGAGAGCGCCCTGGAGGACAAGCTGCAGATCCAGAAGAAGAACTGCCTCATCATGGAGGTGGGCTGCGGCGCCACCGAGATCATCGTGATGACCAAGGGCAAGGTGGAGCTGACCCGGACGCTGCCCATAGGGTCCATCCGCCTGCCCGAGCGCCTGGTCCCGGGCCGCAGCGAGCCGGCGGTCATTCAGCGCGTGGTCAAGCGCGCCGTGCATGCCATGGCCGAAGACGCGCGGCGCGAGTACGACCTGGGGCAGGTGGACACCTTCATCGCGCTGGGCTCGGACATGCGCCTGGCCGCCCGGCAGATCGCCGGCGCCGGCGCCGCGGAGCAGGACCACACCATGCTCTCGGTCAAGGACTTCCTGGATTTCGGCAAGCCCCTGGCCAAGGTCCCGCCCGAGGAGCTGGCGGCCAAGTACGGCATCGCCTTCGCGGACGCGGAGACCCTCTACCCCGCGATCCTCATCTCCACCTGCTTCCTTTCCGAGACCAAGGTCGAGAGCCTGGTCGTGCCCATGGTCAGCATCCGCGACGGCCTGCTGCTGGAGATGTCCCAGCTCGCCTCGGGCGGCAAGCGCACGGACGTCTCGCGGCAGGTGACCAGCTCCGCGCGCAGCCTGGGCCGCAAGTACCGCTACGACGAGCCCCACGCCCTGGCCGTGGCCGCCGCGGCGCTCAAGCTCTTCGAACTGCTCAAGGCCGAGCACGGCCTGGGGCCCCGGGAGCGCATGCTCCTGGAGACCTCCGCCATCCTGCACGACATCGGCATCTACATCTCACCTACCAGCCATCACAAGCACTCCGCCTACCTGATCAACGCCTCCGAGGTCTTCGGCCTGCGCAAATCCGACCGGGACATCGTCTCCAACGTGGTGCGCTACCACCGCCGGTCTTTGCCCAAGCCCACGCACACGGCCTACATGTCCTTGCCCCGGACCGACCGCACCGTGGTCGCGAAGCTCTCCGCGCTCCTGCGCGTGGCCGACGCCTTGGACAACCCGCACCAGCAGAAGGTCCAGGATTTCACCTTGGACAAGGCCCAGGACAGCTACACCCTATGGGTGGGGCCCGAGGCAGGGGACGTGTCTTTGGAGCGCCAGGCCGTGCAGAGCAAGGGCGACATGTTCGCCGAGATCTTCGGCCCGATCGCCCTCAAGCAGAGGTCCTCATGAGCCCCGCAGCGGAGAACTTCTTCGACCGCGAGCTCTCCTTGCTCGAGTTCCAGGGCCGGGTCCTGGCCGAGGGCATGGACCCCTCCAACCCCCTGCTGGAGCGGCTCAAGTTCATCGGCATCGTCAGCTCCAACATGGACGAGTTCTTCATGAACCGCCTGCCCCGCCTGGAGCCCGACGTGCCCGCCAGCGCCGCGGCCCGGCAGAAGGCCCGGGACCTCATGCGCGCGCAAGCGCGCTACTTCACGGAGAAGATGGTGCCGGAGCTCGAGGCCGCGGACATCAAGCGCGTGCTGCCGGGCATGCAGGACGAGCGGCAGGCCGCCTACCTCGATAATTTCTTCACCAAGGAACTGCTGCCCATCCTGACCCCCATCGCTTTGGCCCCGGAGCGCGAGGTCCCCGCGCTCACCAACCTGGGGCTTTATCTCGTAGCGGCCCTGGCCGAGCCCGGGCGCAAGGGTTCACCCAAATACGCCTTGGTCGAGCTCCCGCAGAACCTGCCGCGCCTGGTGTCGCTGCCCGCGGACACGGGCTACCGCTACATGCTCATCGAAGACGTCCTGCGCATGAACGCGGGCGCGCTCTTCCGGGGCTTTGAGCTCGCGGCCACGGGCCTCATGCGCCCTACGCGCGCGGCGGTCCTGCCCATCGACGAGGAGCGCGACGAGGACTTCATGAAGCTGATGTCCGAGGCGCTCAAGGCCCGGCGCAGCAACCCCGTGGTGCGCCTGGAGATCGCGGCGCCCGCGGCCATGTCCGCTTTCGTGCGCGAGCGCCTGGATCTGGGCGCGGTCGAGATATACGAGTGCGAGGACTGGCTGGACCTCAAGGGCGTCTCGCAGTTCGCCTTCCAGGCGGGATTTGCGCAGCTCAAGCGCCCGGCCTGGGAGCCCCGGCCCGTGCCCGAGTTCGAGCGGGCCGACGACGTGTTCAAGCTCCTGCGCGAGCAGGACGTGCTGGTCCACCACCCCTACGAGAGCTTCGACTGCGTGGCGCGCTTCCTGGCCGAGGCCGCGGCCGACCCGGACGTGCTGGCCATCAAGCAGACCCTCTACCGGGCGGGGCGGCACTCCTCCATCGTCAACTCCTTGGAGGCGGCGGCCGAGGCCGGCAAGCGCGTGACCGTGCTCGTGGAGCTCAAGGCCCGCTTCGACGAGGAGAACAACATCGAATGGGCCAAGCGCCTGGAGGCCGCCGGCGCCAGCGTCATCTACGGCGTGGCGGGCCTGAAGACCCACGCCAAGGCGGCCTTGGTGGTGCGCCGGGAGCCCGACGGCATCCGGCGCTACGTGCACCTGGGCACCGGCAACTACAACGAGCGGACCGCGCGCCTCTACTGCGACCTGGGCCTGTTCACCTCAAAGGAGGCCTACGCCTCGGACGTCTCCGCCTTCTTCAACATGGTGACGGGCTACTCCCAGCCCGCGGACTGGGCCAAGATCGAGGTGGCGCCCTACGGCCTGCGCCGGCGCCTGCTGCGCCTGGTCACGCGCGAGGCCATGACCTCGACCAAGGCCCGGCCGGGCGCGATCACGGCCAAGATGAACTCCTTGGTGGACCCGGAGCTCATCGAGGCGCTCTACGCCGCCTCCAAGGCGGGCGTGCAGGTGCGGCTCAACGTGCGCGGCATCTGCCGCTTGCGGCCCGGGGTCAAGGACCTCAGCGAGAACATCGAGGTCGTCAGCGTGGTGGACATGTTCCTGGAGCACGCCCGCGTCTTCCACTTCGCCAACCGCGGCGAGGACGAGGTCTACCTCTCCAGCGCGGACTGGATGCCGCGCAACCTGGACCGGCGCGTGGAGCTGATGTTCCCGGTCGAGGAGAAGGAGAACAAGAAGGAGCTCATCGAGCTGCTCAAGCTCTACTTCCGCGACAACGAGAAGGCCTGGCGGCTCCAGCCGGACGGCTCATACCAGAAGGTGGCGGCGGACGCCAAGAAGCGCTTCCGGGCGCAGGAGCACCTCTGCCGGGCCGCGGCCGAGAAGGCCAAGCTGCTGGCCCAGGCCGCGCCCCTCCAGCTCAAGCCGCGCACGGCCCCGAAAGCGGGCTAGACCTTACGACGTTCGGATGCGGCCGATGGCCGCCTCGAGGTCCCGGTCGAAGAGCAGGCCGCCTTTGCCCAGCTCCTGGCGCATCAGCCGCACGGCCATGGCCTTGGTCTGGAGGCTCGACGACCTGATTGCGGACCGCTCCGCCGCGTCGAGCGCCTCCCGGAAGAAGAGGATGCTGCTCACGCTCGCGGCCTCACCCATGGCGCCCCGGATGATCGTCTTCAAGACCAGGTCGCTGGCCGCGCGGTCGGCTATGCCCTTGAGGGCCGAGACCGTGTCCCGGTACTCGATGATCGAGCTCGCGCGGCGCATGTTCCCGATGAGCTCGAGGCTCACGTAAGCCTGCAGCCTCTCGTCGCGGTTCGCCGCGGCCAGTATGCGCATAGCGTCCAGAATCTCACGGGCGGAGATCGCGTTGGTCGCCTCCCTGAGCTTCGCGGCCAGCGCCTTCGCCACGGCCAGTTGACCGTCGTCCGGCCGAACGGCAAAGGCCGGCACCGGCTTGGAATCCTTCGCAGCGGCCATCTGCTCGAGCTGGACCATCGCGCTGACAGGCGCGCCGCTTCCGGACTCCTCGGCCTGGGGCGAGGTCTTGCTGAGGCCGGCAGCTTGGCTGCCGGCCTGCGGGGCCGCGGCCGGTATCGGCTCGGCCTGGGAAACGGCGGGAGACTGGGCCGCGATGGGCGCCGGGGATTGCGCCGGCGCAGCCAGGACCTTGGGGTCGAGCCGCGGGACCGGGCTGTTGATATTAAGGATGCCGGAGAGGGAGGCGCCTTGGAGGCTGGCGGCGGGAGCCGCGGAGAGACCGCCGGAGCCGATGCGCGAAGCGCCGAGCGCGCCCATGCCCGCGTTGGCCGGAACCGCCTGGATTGTGGTCTTGCCCACGACCGCAGCGAAGGCCTGATCAGCCGGCAAGCCCGGGCTCAACGCGATGAATGCCGCCGCCAGGGTGAGCTCCTTGAGACTTTGCTGTGTTTTCATCATGGATACATGATACCGGATGATGCCGCGCTCCCCCTTGGGCCCATTGGGGACACTTCCGAGAGGGAACCGGTCTATAACAGGGGATGAGCAATCGAGCCGGATTCATGCACGGCCGTTGAAATCCAGACGGACCGGGTCCAGAATCATTGGCAGGCGGGGCATTCGGATGTATAATCTTGACCGATGGACATGACCAACTTCAGCCGTTCCTTCGTCCGGATGCGGGCGCTCAGGGGGTTCCGGACCGCCTACGCGTTCTACAACTCCAACGGGGGACGCCGCGTATTCCCCTTCACCTACTCTCATTACCTTAAGATCGAGAGAGGCGGCTGCCTCCCCTCTTTGCCGGCGCTGGCGCTCATGCTGCAGCTCTTGCGCCGGGAGGTCTCGCCCCAGGAGCGCGGCCGTCTCATGCGCGACTATCTGCGCGACCTCTGCGGGAGCGCCCTGGTCTTCGACCAGCTCTTCGCCCTCCTGCTGCCGCCGGCCGGTGAGATCGCCGATGCGAGCGCGCTGGACTGCCTGCAGGGGCGCCTGGCCGTCCACCTCACGCCCAACCAGTTCCGGGCCTTCGTTTCGTCGCCCGAGGCCACCGGCTGCTTCCTGGTGCTGGCCAATGTCCCGGAGGCGCTCTCCGTCGAGCAGATCGCCGGGTGGATCGGCTCCTCCAGAGAGAAGTGTCTGAAGGCGCTCAAAGAGCTGCGCCGGCAAGGGCTGCTGCGCGCACGCGGCAGGGACCGCTACTCGGCCCTCTCGCCCGGACGGCACTACCTCTTCCCCAGTTCCCATGGGCTGGAGCCTTTCTACAAGAAGATGCGCAAGAACGTGGACCGGCTCGCGGCCAGGCACGGCAAGCCGCTTTCCAGCATCAGCAGCGTGGTGCGGCTCTCGCCTCAGGCCATCGCGGCGGCCATCGAAGGCTTCGCCAAGACCTCGTCCGTGAGCGTGGGCCTCAGCCAGAAGATGACGCCGGCCGGGCTCGGGTCGGACATCTGCGAGCTCGAGGCGCGGGTGCGGCGCCTGGTCGCTTTCTAGAGGCTCAGACCTTGTCCAGGACTCGCAGCACGCGGACCGCGCCGACCGTCATCCGGCGGCCGAGGCGCGCGGCCGCGGACCCGGCTTCAGGGCTTTGAAAACCGAAGGGGGAGGTGAGCGATGAGGAAGAACCACATGATCCGCTTCTGCCTGAGCGCCATGCTTTGCAACGTCGCGGCCGTCCCTTCAAGCGCCGCCATCGACGGCGCCTTGGTCGCCAGGCTCAAGCCCACGGTCGTCAACGTCCAGCGCTCCTGGACCGTGGGCCTCAATTCCGAAGGCTCCGGACGCTTCGGCGCCTCCGGTTTCATCGTGGACGCCAAGCGCGGCATCATCGCCACCAACCACCACGTGGCCGGCTCCGGCCCCAGCGTCTTCAAAATCGTGTTCGAGAACGGACAGTCCACAGAGGCCCGCCTGCTCCACTACGACGCCTGGCACGACTTCGCCTTCCTCAAGATAGACCCTGCCCGGCTGGGCTTCCCCCTCCAGGAGGTCGCGCTGGGCGATTCCTCCGCGCTGCGCGAGCAGGACGACGTGGTCATGATCGGCAACAACGACGTCCATGAGTACTCGGTCAAGTTCGGCAAGGTCTCCAACCTGGTCCTCAACAAGGGCCAGCGCCACTCGGCCGCGCTGCAGACCACCTTCGACCGTGCCGGCGGCTCCAGCGGCAGCCCCGTGTTCGATTCTCACGGCCGGGCCGTCGCCATCCACTTCGGAGGCACGGAGACGACCAGCTTCGAACTCAAGATCAACTACCTGAAGGACGCCCTGGTCCGGCTGCAGGCCGGGGAGCCTCTGCGCCGGGGCGACGCGGGGCTGGCCCTGAGCCTGCTGCTGGTCTCCGACGCTCAGAAGCACTTCCACCTGCCCGACGCCTTGGCCATGAAGGTCCTGGCCCTGCGCCCGAAGCTGAAATACATGGTCGGCGTCGGCTCCCGGATCCCCGGCACTCCCGCCTCCGAGAAATTCCTGCCCGGGGACCAGATCCTCGCCATCGACGGGACCTGGATCGGGGACGATCTCTACGGCTTCGACCGCATCGTGGACGGCAAGGTCGGCGGCGAGGTGGAGATCCGGGCCGTGCGCGCCGGCTCCGAGTTCACGGTCAAGCTTCCGGTCCGCGACGCGGAAACACTCAAGGCGCGCCGTTTCGCGCGATTCGCCGGCGGGGTCCTGCAAGACCTGACCCCCGAGCTGCGGCTCCTTTATAACCTGCGCTCGGACGGGGTCTTCCTGAGCGAGGCGGAGCAAGGGTCTTCTTTGTCCGCTCTGGGCCGGGGCAACGTCCGCTACCTCATCGTCATCGAAGGGGTCAACGGCACCCCCACGCCCGACCTGGACGCTTTCGTGAAGGCGACGAAGGGCCTGCGCGACCGGGAGAACGTCTATTTCATCGTCCAGGACAAGAACGAGACCAAGACGGATATCAAGGCCGTCCCCGTGACCTTGGACCTCAAATACTCTCCGCTCGAAGTCTCGGAGTGGTCGCCGGCGGAGCTGGACTGGGTGAAGGAGCCTGCGGGCTCCGGGAAGTGACGAGGATTCCCCCTGCAAGGTTCTGGCCGGCCCGCAAGAAGTCGGCGGCCGCGCACCGATTCCCGGGAGGACTATGTCCGGACACAGTCTCCCGGCGGACTGCTCCTTTGTATCAACTGTGAGTGGCCGGCCAGTTGGTATACGGCACAAACCGGGCGGATAGGCGACAGAGCACTCCCGGTGCCCGGTCCTGATCTCTCCCGAGCGCCTGATGCGCAGCATCAGGCGCAACCGACCCGCGCAACCTGCCCGTCAGGAAGGCCGGCAGGTATCGTGCGGCAATAACGCACGCAAGCGGGTCGGCAGAACTGCTTCAGCCCGGCACTCCTCGCATTAGGCACGCCTTGCGTTCGACACGCCTTGCGTTGCTTTTCCCGATGGCGCAATACCGGCAGGCCGCATTGTGCTGCTTCAGAAGACAGCAGAGCCAAAGTGGTTCTGCCGCCCGGGCGCTTCGCGTCCGGGCGGGGGCGGGCGAGCAAAGCTCGCCCGCGCGCACGACGGGCTTTGTCAGCTCCCGCTAGTGCAGGTCAGGCGCGCGGCAGCCGGCCCGTCACCAGCGCCGTGTCGAACCGCGTGTCCTTCCTCTTGATGGCGCGGAAGCCGGCCGCCCTCAGCCAGGAACCGATCTCGGACTCGGTGTAGGCGTCCCCGCCCGGGGTGGCCACCAGCATGTTGAGCGCGAAGAGCACGCTGAAGGCCGGGGCCGTGCGGCCCTCGTCAACGACGAACTCCTGCACCACGATCAGGCCGCCGGGGTTCAGGGCCCGGGCGCATTTCTGGAAGAGCTTCCGGGTCCCGGCCGGCGAGCAGCTGTGGATGATGGCGGAGAGGAAGACCAGGTCGTTGCCGCGGGGCAGGGCGTCCCGGTCATAGTCGCCCACGCGCACGCCGACGCGTCCGGACAGCCCCGCCTTCTTGATGTAGCCCCTCGTCAATGGCGCGACCTGGGGCAGGTCGAAGACCGTGGCGCGCAGAGCCGGCCGGGCCCGGGCGAAGGCCAGGGCATAGGCGCCCGAGCCGCCGCCCACATCCAGGACCTGGCGGACCCCAGCGAGAGGCAGAGAGGCGACGACCGACTTGGCCTGCAACACGGCCCGCTCGTGCATGGCCGCGATGAAAGGCACGAAGAAGCGCCGGGCTCGTCTGGCGGGAGGATCCTTCAAGACGCTGCGGCCGGCGCGCACGGCGGCGGTCAAGGTGGACCAAGTGTCCCAAAGGTCCACGGTGTGTCCCAGCCCGGCCAGGTAGTCCTGACGGCCCCGCACCAGAAATCGCGCCGCCGTCGGCATGTTGCAAAAACACCCGCCCTTCTTCCGCAAAAGGCCCAGGCAGCATAACGCGCTCAAAAGCCTGTCCGTGGCCCGAGGGTCCGCCTTGACCGCGCGAGCCACCTGGGCGGAACTTCTCGGGCCCCGGCCCAGCGCCGTGAAGACGCCCAGTTCGTAGCCCGTGAGCAGCACGCGGCTAGCCATGAAGCCGCGGGAGATATCCAGCAATGCGCCGAGCTCAGGCTGTCTCATGAGGTCGCTCCGGGGCCGGGGCTCGCGCGACAGCTCCGGCGCTTACGCGCCATCATAACAAAATGTCCGGCCCGGGGGAAAAAAAGGACGCCCAGACCGGCCTGCGTATGGGCGTCCGGTGAGGCCGGCGATGGTCAGTGCTTCTGGTGGGCGTCGTGGCCTAGCTCGTGGCGCTCCTCTTTGAGCTGTTTGCGCTCCTCGCGGATCTCCTGGCGCTGCTTGCGGACGTCGGCTTTGAGCTGGTGCTTCTCCTCGTGGAACTTCCGGCCGACTTCGCGGCGCTGGTCGCTGTAGCTCTTGCGGATGCCCTTGACCTTGGCCTTCTTCTGCTCGGCGCTCAGGCTGGCGTCGGCCTTCGCCGCGTCGATCTCGGCTTTCTCCTTGGCGGCGAGGTCCTTGAGCGCGTCGGCGCGCTGGGCGTTGAAGTCCTGGATCGCCTTGGCGTCTTTGCTGACCTCCTGCCGGTCCTTCCGGATCTCCTGGCGGGTCTGCTGGATCTGCTGGCGGTCCTTCTGGACGTCCGCGCTGGCGGGCGGATTGGCCGGGGGAGTCTGTCCCTGGGCGCTGACCGCGCCGGGCAGGGCGAGGGCTGCGGCGAGCAATGCGGCGTTGATGATCATGGCAAGACCTCCTGATTATGCAAGTAGCGGAATGTGCATATCCTACTATACTACGGCCGGGTCCGCGATTGGTTCGCGCGGCCGCTACTCGGCGGGGACCGGGAGGTCCACGATGAAGAGGCTGCCGCCTCCGGGGCGGTCCTCGACGCGGACGGTCCCTTTGAGCGCCGTGGCCGCCACGCGGCAGAAGGCCAGCCCGATGCCCGAACCCTGGGCTCTGGCGGCGGTCACGTACTTGTCGAAGACGCGGCTCTTGTCGGCGTCGGGCACGCCTGGACCGCGGTCGGCGACCGTGAAGAGCTGGCGTCCGCCCTGGACCGAGGCCTCCACGTTGACGGAGTTGTCCCGCGGGGAGAACTTCAGGGCGTTGGAGACCAGGTTGACGAGGATGCGGAACAGCAGCCCGGCGTCGGAGCGCACCAGCGCGGCCTCGGGGGAGATCCTGGTCTCGAGTCCCACCCCGCGCACGCGGCAATGCACCTGGAAGAGGGTCTTGAGCTTGGCGGCCAAGGTCTCGACGTTGACCGGGGTGAGCTCGGGCTGCAGGCTGGCCGCCTCGGCCCGGCCCATGTCGAGGAGATCGTTGAGCATGAGGAGCATGAACTCCGCGGCCGTCCCGGCCGAGACCAGCAGGTTCTGGTAGGCGGGCTCGGTGATGAGCCCGTGCTGCACGGCCAGCTGCAAAGTGCCCTTGATGGAGGCCAGGGGCGCCTTGAGGTCGTGGACGAGCATGTCGGTCAGGTCCTGGCGGGCGCGGTGGCGCAGCTCCAGCTCGTAGTTGCGCCGGGCCAGGTCGTCGTGGGAGCGCTTGGTCTTGAGGTGCACCTGGACCCGGGCCAGGAGCTCTTCCACGGCGAAGGGCTTGGGGATGTAGTCCATGGCGCCCAGGCGGAAGCACTCCAGGCGGGTCTGCAGGTCGCGCGAGGCGGTCAGGAACAGGAAGGGGACCTCGCCCTCGGGCCCCAGGCCGAGCGACTGGACCAGCTCCATGCCGTTGCCGTCGGGCAGCCCGATGTCCACGATCAGCATGTCGGGCTTGGCGGCGTGGAAGGCGCGCCGGGCCTCGGCCACGGTGCCCACCACCTGGGGCTGGTAGCCGGCGCTCTCCAGGACGGTCTGGGCGAAGCCCTGGATGTTGACGTCGTCCTCGACGATGAGGATGCGGTGGGGCATGGGGCTACGGGTAGATCCGGTAGAGCATGCGCGGGAAGGCGATGGTCTCGCGGATGTGCTCGATGCCGCAGATCCAGGAGGTGGTGCGCTCCACGCCCAGGCCGAAGCCGCCGTGGGGCACGGAGCCGTAGCGGCGCAAGTCCAGGTACCACTCGAAGGCGGCCTGGGGCAGCTTGTGCTTGGCGATCTGGGCTTCCAGGTAGGCCAGGTCGTCGGCGCGCTGGCCGCCACCGATGATCTCGCCGTAGCCTTCGGGCGCCAGCACGTCCACGCAGAGGGCCTTGGTGTCGTCGGCCGGGTCGCGCTTCATGTAGAAGGCTTTGACGTCGGCGGGGAAGCGGTGGACCATGACCGGGCGGTCGTACTCCTCCGCGACCGCGACTTCCTGGGGCGCGCCGAAGTCGTCGCCGTAGGTGAACTCCACGCCCTTGCGCTTGAGGATGGCCGCGGCCTCGTCGTAGCTCACGCGCGGGAAGGGGGTCAGGACCTTTTCGAGCTTGGTCGTGTCGCGCTCCAGCTCCTTGAGGTCGGCCGCGCAGTTGTCCAGACAGTGGCGCACGATAGCGCAGATGAAGCGCTCGGCCAGGTCCATGACGCCGTTGAGGTCGCAGTAGGCGACTTCGGGCTCCACCATCCAGAACTCGGTGAGGTGCCGCCGGGTCTTGGAGCGCTCGGCGCGGAAGGTGGGGCCGAAGCAGTAGACCTTGCCCAAGGCCATGGCCGCGGCTTCCATGTAGAGCTGGCCGGACTGGGTCAGGTAGGCCTTGCCTTCGTCGAAGTAGTCGAGCTCGAAGAGGTTGGTGGTGCCTTCGCAGGCGCTGGGCGTGAAGATGGGCGCGTCCACCTGAACGAAGCCGTCCTGGTCGAAGAAGTCGTTGATGGCGCGCTTGACGTGGGCGCGCACCCGGGCGATGGCGGCCTGCTTGCGCGAGCGCAGCCAGAGGTGGCGGTTGGTGAGCAGGAAGTCGGGGCCGTGCTCCTTGGGGCCGATGGGATACTCGCGGCTCAGATGCACGATCTTGAGGTCCTTGATGCCGAGCTCGGCTCCGCCCGGGGCGCGCTCGTCGCCGCGCACCGTTCCGCTCACGATGAGGGCGGTCTCCTGTGTGGCGGACTTGGCTTTCTCGAAGACCTCGGGGGAAAGGTCGCCTTGGAAGGCCACGCACTGGCAGATGCCGGAGCCGTCGCGCACCTGCAGGAAGGCGAGCTTGCCCTTGGAGCGCATGTTGTAGAGCCAGCCTTGGAGGCTGACTCCTTGGCCGACGTGGCTCTTGAGGTCCTTGATGCGCACGACGGGGGGGAAGCCTTCGGGGAGGATGGTCTTGGGGGCGTCTTGGGAAGCGGTGTCCATGGGGAGATTATACCTATTGGGTTTGCGGGTTTGGGGACACAATACCTAATTCCTCTGGAAATGAACCGCCCGGCCCTTTGCAGGGCCGGGCGGCGAGTTAAGTATTGTGTCCCCGAACTCTATTTGCGGCGGTTGGGGCGGTTCGGCCGGGACTTTGAGGTCGTGATTGCGGGCCTCTTGGCCGGCTTCGGCGTCGGAGCCACTTCCGGGGCAGGCGCTGGAGCCGCGGCGGGGGCCGCGCCCATCAGGTCCTGCACGGCCTTGATGATGGCCAGGCGGTACTCGGCGAAGCCCGTCTGCAGGTCCTTCTGAGTCATGTTGTAGGGGATGTCCGGGACCACGCCCAGGTTCTCGATGGGCTTGCCGTTGGCGCGCTCGGCGATGCTCCAGGTCGCGTTGAGGTCCGCGATGCCGAACTGGTTGGGCAGCTCGAAGGGCATGACCATGCCGCCCGCGCCCGCCGTGCGCACGCCCATCTGGGTCACGCGCTTGTTGTCCTGCATGACAGCCGGGAAGAAGTCTCCGCCCGAGAAGTCGAGCTCGTTGGTCAGCAGCAGGATGGGCCCGGTGTAGCGCTCCTCCGCCTTCGGCGCCGGGTCGATCTCGTCGACCCCGTTGATCCAGGTCAGGTCGGTGAAGCGCTTGCCCGCGTCGAATTGCTTGAGTATGAACTGGGCGAAGCGGACGAAGAGCTGCATGAACTTCTGGGTGACGGGATAGCCGGAAGCCGTCGGCTCCTCGTCTTTTTCCTCGGCGTCGGCTTTCGGCGCGGCGCGCTGGGCGCTGGAGCCCTGCGCGCCCTGCATCACCTTGAGCAGCAGGTCCGCGGCCCACTTGGCGTTGTTCTCTCCGATGATCAGGCGATGGTGCGGCGTCTTGAGCGGCTTGTCCGTCAGGTGCGAGAGCAAGGCGTACATGTAGAAGACGTCGCCGCCCGGGTTGTTGACCTGGTCGATGACCAAAGACTTGATGCCTTCCTTGTTGAATTTGGCCGTGAGCGCGCCGAAGGCCTTGGCTTCCTTGGCGCCGCCCTCGTAGCTCGCGATGCGGACGAAGCCCGCCTTGCGGCCGTCCTTGGTCTCGAAGATGTAGGCGTGGAAGGGATCGTCCTCGCCGGCCTGCCAGAGCACCTTGCCCAGGCTCGGCACGAAGCTCTTCTTGGCCCCGATCATGAACGGATTGTCCGCGGCTTCATCGCGCATCTCGGCGAAGAGCTTCGCCAGCGGGTGGATGGCGTTGGCCACGGCGCGGCTGAGCAGGCTCTTGAGGCTGCTGGCGCTGAGCTGCGGCGCGCCGATCGAGCCGTCGATGGCGGATTCCGGCGCCACCGCGGCGGGCTGGTCTGCGCTGAGCAGGCCCGCGTCGCGCACCGGCACGTCCTGCGGGACCAGCTCCGGGGTGTAGTCCCAGGCCATCCTGGCCTTGACGACCTTGCCGTCCTGGCCGCGGATCGAGAACGTGACGTCGCCTTGCGGGACCTGGTCGCCCCGGCTGCGGCGCCGGTTGGTCAGGAACAGCTCGGCCAGACGCAGGTCGGTGCCGGCCGTGTTGCCGCCGAGCCGGGCCGCGAGCTGCTGGACGGCCTCGCCCGTGGGCTTGCCGTCGAAGGTCACGACCTCGTCGCCCAGCTGGAAGGGGAAGTTCGCCTCCGGGAGCTGCTCGCGGTCGATGTAGGCCAGGAAATACTTGCCTTCCGCGCCGGTCACCAGGAACGGCAGGCGCGCGCGCTCGGTGGAGTCGAACGAGATGCTCACGTGGTAGTCGCGCATCGAGGCCACCAAGGAGGCGAGCAGGTCCTGGAACTCGCGCGTCGAGATGTCCGGATTGGCGAGGATGGCCGCCTTGGCCTTGTCGTACTCGCGCTTGAGATCGAGCTTGAACTGCTCCTTCTTCCATTCGATGGGCGCGTACTGCTCCGCGAACACGGCGGCCACCTGGTAGAGGGTGTGCAGCATCTTCTGCTGCTTGAGAGACGACGCCGGCGAGGCCGGGGCTTCCTGCCCCTCGGGGGCCAGAGCGAAGACCTCGCCGGCCTCCGGGGCACCCTGCAAAGCCTTGAAGACCTTCGTCCCCAGGCCTTGGGCGCTCTCGGCGGAGGCTTGGGCCACGGGGCCGGCGCTCTCCAGGAAGGTCATGACCTCGTTGGTCATCCCGCCCACCTTCTGGGCGGCCGCGGCCGGGCTCTGCTCCGGGGCCTCGGGAGCGGCGGGCAGAGCCTTAGGCAGGACGCTGACGGGGGAGACCGGCTGCCCCAGAGCCGGCGCGGCCGACGGGATGACGAGCATCGCGCTGGGGGAGACTTGCGGCACGGCGCTGAGAGTGCCTTTGAGCGAGGCAGCGCCCAAGAAGCCCGCTGAGCCCAGGCCTAGGTTGGAGACGGCTTGTCCGGGCAGCGCGGTCATCGGCATGGTCATGCCGGCCGGGCCGGTGCGCGTGGTCACGGGGCTGACCACGCCGGCGGCCCAGAGGCTCGGCGCGGGGCAGGCGATGAGCAAGGCCAAAGTGGAAGCGGCGGCGCGTCGGCAAAGGTGCTTCATAGAGTTCTCCCTTCCGGCTGATGTCTTCGAGTGTGGGTATCTTACCACCCTGCGCGCGGATGCGAGTGGGGCGAATGGGCCCTGGCAGGTCAGGCAAACGGCCTATGCGCGAATAGGATAAGGGTCTTATGTCCCGGCAAGGCAAAAAGGAGGCCGGGGATGGGCCGATGGCGCTGCTATGGGTTCGGTGGGCAGCCTCGGCGCGATCCCCAGCCTACTATATATACGAGCGAGGGGGTCATTTTGTTCCCTTGCGCAGGGCGCCTTCTTTTTCCAGCAGGCGGCGCTTGGCCGCCACGCCGCCCGGAGCGGAAAAGCCGGTCAGCCGGCCGTCGGCTCCCACGACCCGGTGGCAGGGCACGGTCGGCGCGAAGGGGTTGCGGCCCAGAGCCTGTCCCACGGCGCGCGCGGCCTTGGGCTTGCCGATGCGGCGGGCGATCCAGCCGTAGGTGCGCACCTGGCCCTTTGGGATCTCGGCGCAGGCTTTCCAGACGGCCTGATAGAAAGGAGGATGGTCTTTCATCTTCTGTAGGATCTGTCTGGGCAGCTTCATGCGGGCACCACCTTGCCGAGGATCCGCCGGCCCCGGGCTCCGGTGGCCTGCGGGCAGTTGTTAGTCCGGCCCTGCCAAGCGCGCAGGCCGAGCCAGGCGAAAGCCGCCGCTTCCTTGGCCATGACCGGCAGGCCGAAGCGCTCCGAGTTGTCGACCGGGACCGGCGCCAAGAGACGGGAGAGGCTCTCCATGAGAACCGGGTTAAGGGCTCCGCCGCCGCTGACCACCACCTCCCGGACCTTGTGGCGGGGGAAGACGAAGCGGCGATAGGACTCCGCTATGGAACGGGCCGTGAAGAGGTTGAGCGTGGCCAGGACATCGGGCAATCGGGCCAGCGTGAGGCGCTGGAAATGCCGGCGCAGGAAAGCCGCGCTGAAGCTGACCTTGTCGAGCGACTTGGGCGGCGGCCGCCGGAAGAACCGGTCGCTCAGCAGCCGGGCCACGAGCCTTTCGTCCGGCCGGCCGCGCCGGGCCAGGCGCCCGTTCCGGTCCATCTGCAATCGGCCGGATGTGGCCAGGCGCGCGGCCTCGTCCATGAGGCTGTTGCCCGGGCCGGTGTCGAACGCGGTCCAAAGGCGGCCTCGCCCCGCCACCGAGACGTTGCCGATGCCGCCGATGTTCTGCAGGCAGCGCAGGGGGCCGGAGGCGAAGAGGAACTCGTCGAAGGCGGGAACCAAGGGCGCGCCCTCGCCGCCCGCGGCCATATCCCGGGTGCGGAAATCCGCGGCCACGGGCAGGCCGGCGCGCTCGGCGATGACCGCGGGCTCCGCGATCTGCATGGTGTTGGGAGGGCAGGCCCGCGGGCCGTGCCACACGGTCTGGCCGTGCGAACCGATGACCAAAGCTCTGCGCCCCCGCCCGATGCGCTTGGCGGCGCGGCCGAAGGCTTCGCCCAGCTCGAAGTTGAGGCGCGAGAGTTCGGCCGCGCTCAGGGTCGGAGCCGCGAGCACGCGGCGGCGCAGGGCCGGGGCGTAGGGGTAGGTCTCGCAGCGCAGGACCGTGATGCGGCGGCCCCGGAAGTCCGCCAGAGCCGCGGTCACGCCGTCGGCGGAAGTCCCGGACATGAGACCGATCGCGAGGGCCATGGGATATGGGGACACCATACTAAATTTGCCATGAATGGAGGGCGAACTTTGGGCGGTCCGGGCCGTATTATAGGAAGCAGGAACACGCCGTGCCCCCGATGGGGAGGAGGCAGTGCAATGACGATCCGAGTTATGATGGCGGCTATGCTGGGGCTGGCGCTCCTGGCTTCCGGCGCGCAGGCCGGCGACAAGACCAAGTGGCAGAAGGAACATCCGCGCCGCACCGAAGTCAACAAGCGCATGAAGAACCAGAACAAGAGGATCGAGCAAGGCGAGAAGAGCGGCAAGATCACCCAGCAGCAGGCGCGGAAGCTGCACAAGGAACACCGGCGCATCCGCCGAGAAGAGCGTGACATGGCCGCGCAGAACGGGGGCCACATCACCAAGCAGGAGCAGAAGGCCTTGAACCAGCAGGAGAACAAGGAGAGCCGGCGGATCTACAACGAGAAGAACCCGGCTCCGGCGCCCGCGCCGGCCCCAGCGCAGGGCCAGTAAGAGTCAGGACTCAAGGAAGGCCCGCCTGGCCTAAAGGCCCGGCGGGCCTTCTTGCGTGTGACATCGGCCTTCGCCTGTGATACCATACCTCTGATGCGCAGGCCTAGAGTCGAGCCGTTGTGGCTGGCCATGGCCGCGGCCACCGGCCTGTTCCTGTGGCTCAAGAGCCTGGTCCCGCTGGCGGCCGCCGGCGGCGCCGGCCATGACGACGCCCTGTTCGTAAGGCTGGCCGACAACATCCTGCGGGGCGGCTGGCTGGGGCCTTACGACGAGCTGACCCTCGCCAAGGGTCCGTTCTTCTCGCTCTGGATCGCGGCGGCTTACCGGCTCAAGCTGCCGCTGGCGCTCACCCAATCTCTGGTCTACGCCTTGGCCGGCTGGCTCTTCGTGGCCGCGCTGAGGCCGCAGGTCAGACGGACCTGGCTGCTGCTCCTTCTTTTCATCGCCTTCCTCCTCAACCCCCTGGGCTACAACCTGGATAACCTCCGCGTGGTCAGGGAGGGTCTCTATGCGCCGCTCACGGCAGTGGTCATGGCTTTGGCGGCCTGTTGGCTGGCCTCGCAGAAGCAGCCCGGAGCGCGGCCCTGGCTGTGGGCTGGAGCGCTCGGCGCGGCGGTGGCCGCCTGCTGGCTGACCCGGGAGGAAGCCGCGGAACTGGTCCCGACGCTGGCGTTCCTGGCCGCGGCGGCGGCGGCCCAATGCGTCCGCGCCAAGGCCTCCTTGGTCCGGCCAGTTCTTCTGGCCGGGGTCGTGGCCGGGACCGCATTGGCGGGCGTGGGGCTGCTGCGCTGGCAGAATCATAAGGAATACGGCCTCTGGGATGTCGTGGACCTCAAGCAAGGAGAGTATCGCGCGGCCTACGGCGCGCTCTGCCGCGTGCTCCCTGAGCCGAGTTCGCGCCATGTGCCGGTCTCCCGAGAAGCTTTGACCAAGGCCGCCCAGGCGAGCCCGGCTTTCGCGCGCCTGCTGACGCTCTTCAACCCGGCCTGGGCCATGCACGGCTGCGTGATGGAGCGCATGGAGACCTGCGACGGCGAGCTGCGGGGCGGCTGGTTCAGGTTCGCCTTGCGCGACGCGGCGGCCAAGGCGGGCTGCTATACGTCGGCCGCGGCCGCGCGCGGCTGCTACCAGGGCGTGGCCGATGAGGTCAACGCGGCCTGCGCGCAAGGGCGCTTGAGTTGCCTGCCGCCGCGGGACAGCTGGGTGCCGCCCTGGCGCGCGCCTTACGCGGCGCGGACCGCGCGCAGCCTGGGGCGAGCGGTCTATACTTTGCTCGCTCTGCCCACGCTCGACATCCGTCCCGGCTTCAGCGAAGACGGGCGCTGGCTGGGTCTTTTCCAACGGCTCATCAAGGGACGCCTCTTCCCCTTAAAGGACCGGTGGACGGTGCAGGGCGAGGTGGTCATGGACGCCCTGCTCAACGGCCATGCGGTGTTCCTCTCCAAGGAACTGATGTCTTACAGCGCGCTCCAGCAGGCTTTCGGACCTCTGGATCGCAAGCGCACGCATATCATCTTCACCCTGTGCAGCGACTGCTGGGACGCGTCCTGCGTCTTGGTCCTGCAGGGCCGGCAAGGGACCTTGGCGAGCATCCCGGCTGCGGAGCTCTTAAGGGGCGGGCCATTCGACTTTGGCCGTCTCAAGGTGCTGGTCAAGAAGGCCAGCAAGCAGGAGATGTCGGCCGGCTACGATGCGCGGCAAGCTGAGCGCCTTTTCAGCCTGCTGCGCTGGGTCGGAAATCTCTACCGGATCCTGATTCCCGCGGCCTTCTTGCTCGCTTTGGTCTGCTACGCCCGGTCTCTGAGGGACTGGGGCTTGCTTCCGGCTCTGAGCACGGCCTTGCTCATCGCCGTGCTGACCCGCTTGCTGCTCTTTTCCTTCATAGACGCGACGTCCTGGCCTGCGGTGAACCTCCTGTATTTCGGGCCGTGCTATCCCCTGCTCATCCTGTTCTGCGGGACGGCGGTCTGCAGCGTCCTGGGCAAGGATTGATCGTTTACCAGCCCTCTTTGACGAGCATCACCTGCCCGGCCGACAGGCTAGCGGGTACGTCGATGACGCGCTGATTGCGCGAGCCTCGGAAGGCCAGCCCGGGGTCGCGCTCGGCCGCGATGAAAGGACCATCCACGAGCACGTCCAGCTCGCCCAGAAGGCGGTTCGTCTCCTCGCCGCCGGCGCGCAATTCCTCGAAGAGAAAACCGGTGTAGCCGACCAGGTGCAGACCAGCGGCCTTGAGCCGCGCGGCGAGAGCGGCCGCGGCGACGGGCTGCAGGAACGGCTCGCCCCCGGAAAGCGTGACGCCGTCCAGGCCGCGGAGGGAAAGGATATCCCGGACCAGGCTTTCGACAGCGGCCGCTGCGCCGCCCGCGGGATCATGGGTCGATGGGTTGTGGCAGCCCGGGCAGTGTCTTTGGCAGCCTTGCAGAAAGACCGTGCAGCGGATGCCCGGGCCATCCACGTAGCTTTCCTTCGCCAGCCCGGCGATGCGCAGGGTCACAGCCGGTGCGGGATGCGCGCTTTGAGCTCCGCGCGTTTCCCGGCGTTGAAACGGTCCTCGGTCGAGAGGTAGCCGGTCACGCGGCGGATGCGGCGGATGTCGGTCGAGCCGCAGGAGGCGCAGGCGCCGTCTTGAAGCCCGCGCCGGCCGCAGGCGCGGCATTCGTCGATCGGGAAGTTGATGCCGGCGTAGCCGGCGTCGAGCTCGGCCAGGCGCTTGAGCAGCTTCTCGACGGCCGCGATGTTGTGCTCGGGCGCCGAGGGCAGCTCGACGTAGCTGATGTGGCCGGCGTTGCACAGGCGGTGGAACGGCGCCTCGCGCTCCATCTTCTCGAACGCCCCGAGCGGGCAGGCCACGGGCACATGGAAGGAGTTGGTGTAGAAGTCCGAGTCCGTGACGCCGCGGACCCGGCCGAAGGTCTCGCGGTCCAGGAGCGTGAACCGGCCGGCCAGCCCCTCGGCCGGAGTGGCGTAGCAGGTCACGTTGAGGTCGTGCTCGCGGGAGAGCCCGTCGGTGAGCTCGCGGACCCGTCCCACGATCTTCAGCCCCAGTTGCAGCGACTCGTCGCTCTCGCCGTGATGCCGGCCGGTCAGGGCCGTGAGCGCCTCAGCGAGCCCGATGAACCCGATAGCCAGCGTCCCGTGCCGGAGGGCCGGCTCGATGGCGTCGTCCGGGCCCAGAGCGCCGGAATCGAGATAGAGCCCCTGGCCCATGAGGAAGGGGAGCTCGCGCGCCTTGAGCGAGCAGAGGACGCGATAGCGATGCAGGACCTGCCGCCCGGCCAGGGCCACGAGGTCGTCGAGCTCCAGCATGAAGCGCTCGGGCGTCCGCGCGCGCAGGGCCAGGCCGGGCAGGTTCATGGTCACGGGCGCTATGTTGCCGCGGCCGGCCGCCACCTCGGAGCCCCGCCGGTTGCCCATGACGCGGGTGCGGCAGCCCATGTAGGCGACCTCGTCGCCGTAGGGACGGTTGAAGCTCGCGTCCATTAAGCTGAAGGTGGGATTCATGCGCCGCGCCGCGACTTTCATCGCGAGCTGGAAGAGGTCGTGGTTCGGGTCGCCTGGTTCGAAGTTCCCGCCCTTCTTCAGCCGGAAGACGATGTTCGGGAACAGGG